>JAREAI010000058.1:0-14899 GCA_029240435.1 Nitrososphaeraceae archaeon
AAACCTATTCAAAAGCCGCATATTCCGATTTATCTTGGTGGATTTAGTCCAAATACATATTCAAGAATTGTAAATTATGATGCAAATGGTTGGTTAGGTGCAGTAGGTGGACCTCTAGAATATCTTGAAAATACTATAAAGGCTATAAAGGACATCGCTAACAAAGCAAATAAAGATCCAAATATCTTTAACGTAATTCTTTTAACATATCCTGATATAGATGATTCAAAGAATCGACCAACAAATGAAGTCCAAAGATTTCCATTGACTGGAACAATTGATCAAATAGGTACTGATATTAAAAGAATCAAAGACATGGGAGTAGAACATATAATATTTGGCTATAACTTCATACCTGCAGGTAGAGATGTTGATAACATGATTGAGAAAACAAAACAGCTTTCAAAGTTTGCTAAATAAAAAGTGAAGAAAATAATATTAATAATATTGTAATGAATTAATCATTAAATCCTTCATTCTTCCAAGTTATTATCTTTTGTGGATATATCATTATAACATATTCTCCAATACCAATTTTTTGATAATGGTGATATTTTTCTGACAGTAGTTTGTGAGCTTTTTCTAATAATAATGGTTTATCTTCTTGCTCTCCTTTTTTATTACTTATTAACAATGCTCTTCCCTGAATCATAACGAAATAGAGCTTTGTCCAGTCTTCATTGTATTCATCTATAAGTAATGCAATATTTGGATTTGCTTGAATGTTTCTGACTCTTTTTAGTTTTTCAGGTTTAGAAGGTTCTTGCTTAGTTTTCTCATCTATCGGTATATAGTAATGCTCTCCATCATATGCAAACACGACTGGTACCAAGTGCGGCTTACCTTCTGAATCGACTGTAGCTAATCTAGCAACTCTAGCTTTATCGATTATTGCCTTAAGATGTATATCATTAATCAACTTCTTCACCAAAAGAATATAGTATTACGGCTTTTTACTGCTGTCTGTTGCTGTGAAATATTGCTCTGCTTTTTTGCTCTTTAATTTCTCTTTAGTATGCAATTTCGGAGAGAGAAATGCCAATAGCAGCAATAGGACTGCCAAGTCCAATAATATTTGCAGTGAAGTAATGGCTATGTTATAACTCGTCGGCGATTGCAAATTCTTCTCTTCTGAAGGAAGTAAAGATTGTTAAAGAAGGAAAATAAGAGGAGCAATTGTAGTAGTAATTCTATTGTAGAGCATAAGTAAAAGGATAAAGAAATAGATAAGATATCAAAAAAGACGGGAGCGAAGGAAAAAAACAAAAGTGCAAGCATTATCATTATCATTGCAAAGGAATGTGTAATTAACAAGTTAGCTTTGTTAACTATTTCTTCAGTAGATGATGATGATGATGTTGAAGTTCGTTTAGTAGAAAAACAACAATCATCAAAATATAAAAAACTGAAGTTATCTCTCTATACAAGAATCTAAAGACCAAAAGTATGAGGATAATGAAGAGAAAACAGCAGAAAAAACAATTACAACAAACCCTACTTTTTTGAATTATTATATCATATATACACTGATTCAGTTTATAGCCACATTAGTTTTTCATGATAACTTTTTATTATTCCATCAGGAGACTTGTTAATTACACAGTAAAAATGGTAGCAGATCCTTTAGACCGATCAATATTATCATATATTCATGGACAATTTATTGTTCTAGATGAAGACGTTAATGTTGCAATGGCAGTTAGAGACATGCACTCGCGAAGAGCTGAAATCATCATTGTAACAAAAGATATCAGACCGGTTGGAGTAGTAACTGATAGTGATATTTTAGACAAGGTTGTAATGAAAGGAGAAGATTCTGATCAAATATTATTAAAGTCGATAATGTCTTCTCCAGTTATATCATTATCAGCAAAGGGAACTGTAAGACAGGCACTTGAGCTCATGAGAGTTAATACAATTAAGCATATACCAGTTACCGATAATATAAAGATCCTTGGCATTGTAACACAAGAAGAATTGGCAAATGCCATAAGAACATCCGTATTAGAAAGAACATTTAGAAGCTACAGAGCGGTAATAAGAGATCATTATAAACCCGTCATAGGTAATCTCGGATTTGTAATGCAATTTGCTGGAATACTTCTTTTTGCTCCAGCTTTTTTGGCTACGATACTAAATGAAACAGTGTCTGCTACTGGAATATTTCTTGGCCTTACATTTATGTTTGCAGCTGGATTTGCATTGAACGCTTATGGAGAAAAGGCTCCATTAAATCTAAGACAGGCATCAATGCTTATAGTTTCTAGCTTTATATTGCTAAGCCTTTTTGGCAGTATACCTTACATGTTTGTAAATCCATTTTGGAACGAAATAGATCCACTATCGCTTTTTGTTAATAGCTTCTTTGAAAGTGCATCAGGTTTTACCACAACAGGACTTTCTATGATAACTCAGCCAGAAAATTTACCCCAAAGTTTTGTTTTGTATCGGTCATATACGCAATGGGTAGGAGGATTAAGTTTCGTATATCTTGTAATGATGCTTTTCTATCCTGAAAGGAAGTTAATCCATATGAGAGGAATGATTGGTGGAGGTATGCTGAGATCCAAACAACTAATTATAACCATTAGTGTGATATTTTCAATTTATACTGTATTATTAAGTACGCTGCTATATTTTCTTGGTGATATCAATAATATTCAAGATGTTGCATTAATACTTAGTACAGTTACTGGTGGAGGTTTTGTTCCTACTTCTACATATGTAGTTGTTGAAAATGCTCAACAGCTGTTAGTTCTTATGGCAGGCATGATAATTTCAGCTCTTCCTTTTGCACTTCATTATGCTATCTTTAGTAAAGAAGTACATACAACAAAATTACGACCTGAAGTCTTTGTATATATTGGCATTATTCTTATTTCCATTCCAATTTTCATTATTCTATTAAGCAGTCATATTACATCATCATTAGAATGGCTTATATCAGCATTTCACGTTGTAAGTGCCTCAACTAATACAGGTTTCCAATTCATAAATATATCTTCAATATCATTCCAAGCAAAGATTCTGTTGATAATACTTATGTTAGTTGGTGGAACAGCATTTTCTACTGCTGGGGGCATTAAAGTTGGAAGACTTTTACAAATTGTTCACACATTAACAAATAGAAAAACTTCAATGGATACTGCTAATAGATCAATATCTTCTGTATCTTCACGATATAACAAATTATATATTAGCTATGAAGAGAGAGCAGAAAAACTTAGAGCAAATAAAGCTTTTAGAGAATCTCTACTTGTAATATCGTTATTTGTATTACTATCTTTTATCACAGGTGCAGTATTAAGCTATTTTGCTGAAAGAAACTTTATTGATTCTCTTTTTGAATCTGTTTCAGCTTTATCAACTACAGGAATTACTACAGGAATAACTACTCTTAATTTAGATTTGGTATCAAAGACTTTTCTTATAATAAACATGATTGCTGGAAGGTTCGAAATTATAGCAATATTCTACATATTCTTTGGAATATTAGAAAAATATGGCAAAGGTAAAGGTATAGCCTTTGACATTACATCTGTTAGTATTGTTGATTTTTCTTTTTCACTATATTACCAATCCTAATATCATTGTATTTCTTTCCCTTTGCTCTCAAGAACTTCTGAATTTCTATCTATTTCTTTTTATAATGAGCAAGTACCATTCTTATTTCACGCCATAAATCATTATGAGGTTTGTGTTGTCTATATGAAATATCATGTTCACACAAGATATTAGACACACATACATATATGTACCTAGACCATTATAGCAAAAAGCATATCTGTTGCTAAGTTAATGAAGTAGCCTTTGGTAAATTAATGAAGTAATTTAATGAAGAAACAAGACAGACTAGTAACGATTGCTGTAGTTGTAGTAGTAGTATTTGTTGTTGTACTAGCACTTCAATACTAATCAACTTTGACACCTAATTATATGACAGAGAAGCATAATAGTACCACCGCGCTCTCTGACGTAATAATCTAACAAAAAATAATCAAGACACACATATATACAAAAAAAGTTACAACATCTCAAATACACCTTTACTCCTTCTTTCCCATATAGTGGTCTGAGTGTACTGTATGCTATAACATTACAACAGTTCAACTTCATATTCAATTATTTTACAATCTCCAAACATCAGGAAATGATGGTGTTGACTTTAACTCTTGGAATTTTTAATTTGTAAACTAATTCATCATAGTCTGTTCCTTCTAATATTCTTGCCCACGAAACCTCACCTTTCTTTAAAATTTCTTCTGAGAGTAATTCTGTTTTTTTTCTGGCTTCTTCTTTACATTGCTCCATGGTTTTGCCATTTTTATAAGCATGGATACGAGCATCGCAGCTATTATTGCTATTATAAGTTTTCTCCATATTACAATAGAAATTAAGAAGTAATGAGTAATAATAACCATGACAGGTTTATTTTTTTGATAATATCTCACTAATTAAATTAAGAGAAGACTAAAATAAACCAGAAGAAGAAAAAAGGTGAATTGTTATGGTTAATGGCTTCATATGTCTTTCCTCTTCTCTAGAAAGAAGCATTCAAACCAGCCACTAGCACGTCTTGCGACTTCTTCAAGTGTACCTGGCTCCTCAAAAAGGTGTGTTGCTCCTGGGATTATTACAATCTTCTTCTTTTTTTCTAGTCTACTAAGTTGCTTCAATGCGTTTTCATTTAATTGAATTACTTGTTTATCATTTTCTCCTACAATCAAAAGTGTTGGAGCTTGAATGCGATTTAGAACTTGTTGACCAGCCAAATCTGGTCTGCCTCCACGTGATACAACTGCGCTGATAACGTTTGGACGTTCTGAAGCTGCGACTAATGCTGCTGCAGCACCAGTACTCGCACCAAAATAGCCAATGTTCAAATTTCGAATTTTAGGATATTGTACAACCCAATCAGTGGAGACCAGAAGTCGTCTAGCAAGCAGACTAATATTGAATCTATGCTCCCGGGTGACATCATCTATCTTCTCCTCTTCTTTTGTAAGAAGGTCAATTAATAATGTAGCAATACCCGCATTGTTTAATACTTGAGCAACATATTGATTTCTTGGACTATGTCTGCTGCTTCCACTTCCATGAGCAAATATAACAATTCCTTTAGCATCAATAGTACTATTAGGTATAGTGAGGTCACCTTCAATAATATTCTGCTGCTCATCGGCATGAGATATCCTGACAATATCATGATGATATTGTAGTTGCTTGTCTTCAGACATCATTTATCATATCTTTCTTGTTATTGATAAATTTATGAGTTACATAGATATACATTACTTTACTTTGTTTAATGTTTATATCTTGTTATCTTTCTTATAATGATAATTTCCTTAGTAGCTCACAATAGCCAAACTACTATACAGTCTCATATTCAAATAAATTGTAGACTTTGAATTAATGTCTGAACTTCTTTCAAATTGCCTTCTTAAAGTTATTGCAATAAGCCTAAACTATTGATAGATGATGATGATTTTTTGATCATAATATCTGCCTTGTATATAGATCCACTTCCTTTATTACAAATCATTGCACAATTTTTTGAATATTAATCCATTGTAAATCTATTCTTTGTTAATTTTTTAATTGTTACTTTCTTTGGTGCACTATCAGAATAGAATTCTATTGCAATATTACTGATTTGATAGTTATGCGAGTTCTTTTATTTGCAATTATCGCAGAGCTGACATTGAGCTTTGCATTATTAACAATGTCTTAACTCATTTGTAAATTATTTGTGCTGCACTGTATTGCTGATATATCTTAGAATATATAATGTAATCAACATTACAAACATTTTTTTGAGTTGTAAAATAGAGTCAATCTGTTTATCGCAATCCAAAATCCACGGGGCACACAGAAGGTCAGTATAAGAAAAAGATAATAATCAATTTAGAGCTCGTATGGCTAGAAACTACTACAAAAGATGAGTCATTATAGAAAATATTTTTATTTACACATTTGCTACTAAATCATTTATGTATCATGTAATAATTATTGGCGGGGCATCTGCAGGATTAACTGCTGCCATGTACACTAGTCGTCAAGGCCTTAAAACTTTGGTGATTACAAAGGATATCGGTGGACAGGCACTTCTTACAAATGACATTGAAAACTATCCCGCTTTTGAACATATAGGTGGTTTTGAACTTATGAGCAAGTTTGAGCAACATGCAAAGAGCTTTGGAACAGAATTTGTTTATGAAGAAGTTTCATCTATAATAGAAGATGAACCAAGTTGCTTTACAATAAAAACAAGTAACAACAATGAATATTCAGGTTGTGTAATAATTCTTGCTTTTGGTAAAACACCAAGAGACCTAAATGTACCTGGCGAAAAGGAATTAAAGGGTAGAGGAGTTTCTTATTGTGCTGTTTGTGACGGTCCTTTTTTCAAAAATAAAACAGTAGCAGTTGTAGGTGCTGGTGATCCAGCCTTGGAAGCAGCAATATATCTTAAGGAATTGGCATCAAAATTATACATAATACATAGAACAGATATACCAGTAGGTTCAGAAGAAACTATTAATTTGTTACGCCACAATCAAAAGACCAACATATCTTTTACTCCAAATTCTGTAGTGAAAATGATTAATGGTAATTCTAATAAAGTTGAGTCTCTAACTATCTACAATTCCAAAACCAAATTAGAATCCAAACTTGATGTCGATGGAGTATTTGTAGAAATGGGCTATATTGCAAAAACAGATATTGTTAAGGATTTAGTTCAATTAAATGGCAACAAAGAGATAATTGTAGATAAGTATTGCGCTACCTCGAATGAAGGAATATTTGCGGCAGGAGATGTTACAGACGTACCATATAAACAAGCGATTGTCTCTGCTGGACAAGGAGCTATTGCAGCATTGTCTGCATATAACTACATTCAGAAATTAGAAGGAAAACCAACGGTTAAAACTGATTGGAAATCTATTGCAAGCAGAAAAAAAACGTAAACCATTATATTAATATGGCCAAATAGAAAAAAGTAAAGATAGATCATTGATACGGAATAACTATTACAAAATCAATCATGAGAGATCCGGATAATATATCTTAAGATATTCAGATAACATAACAAAAAAACTTAATAATAACATAAAAAGAGGGGGACCCTTCTTTCTATATATACAAGAGCCAACTCCAACTAGACTATGATTATAGCTGCAGCAGACCTGCATAATAATATTCATAGAGAGAAGTCAAATTTCTATTGATAATATAGTAGAAGATGTATATAGGTTGGATGACAAAAATTAAATGATCTCATATACACTTATCAAAACCCAAAGTAAAACTGTTCCAATATTAGAAAGGTTAAACAAGATGAAAGTTTTGCAAACTCTAAAGAGCTATATTGGTAAGGGAAGTGAAGTAAAAAACGTGGCGGCAATTATATATTTGGAAGAGGTATGATGATAAAACCGTTTGAAGAAGCAGCAATCAAGCTTAGGAAAGGAGAAATAACAACAACGAGCCAATCAAGACTGAATTTGGATAATATCATATAAAATTAAGAGAGCATGATAAGGAGGTGAAATAATGGAAATTGGATGCATATTTTGAGAAAGAATATTATGATGACATTCTTACGTATTGCATAAAGATCCTAATGCTTAAGATTGTGGGGCAATAGTAAAACAAATTGGTAAGGATCTATATACACAGATGTAGAAGCTGATGATATGGAAAATATGTTTTATCCATTTGAATTAACTAGATAAAAGAAGAAATTGGTAAAGATGCCAAGTATATAGTGCATGATAGATAGAATAACATAACTAGAGATGGAAGTATTAAATCACATCCTATACACATACTTTAAATCAATTATTCAAATATCAAATAATTCTAGACCTCTAGAATCACGCTAAACAATTATCAGATAGCAAAAAAAGAGAGTGGGATATAGTATATAGGAATTACATATGTCTAATTGTTGTGCTCAATCCTTTAATAGCAACTGTGTAAGTAGAATAGTGATTATATCGATATGCAAAATGATAATGCTTCTTCTCTTAAAGCCAAAAACTTTCAATTTCCAGGAAGTACGCCTCATTATCCTCCACTGTTCTCTTTTAGTGTTGATTACATGATGCTTAAAATAAAACCCGATTTTGATTCTAATACTCTCAAAGACTGTACACAGAAACTAAGAATTACCGCATGCGAAGACATAAGTGAAATTAAGCTCGATATTGCAGAAATAGATGTACATCAAGTAATATCTTCTTCTTATAATACTTCTGTGATGTCTTTTGATACTTTAAAAAACGATGATAAACTGATTATCACACTTGGACAAACATTGCAAAAAGGTAACACTACTGATCTTACTATCAGATATTCTGCAGGCTACTACCACCGCGAAGATGGTATAGTTGGTATTTGCAAACCAAGGAGTGGATTTTATTTTGTATCATCCAGTGAACATTCTCCAAATAAACAAGCATGGACACAAGGACAAGCATCAGAATCAAAATATTGGTTTCCATGTATTGATGATCCTCAAGTCAAGTTTCCACGAGAAATTCAAGTTACAGTTCCAGAAAATGATTTTATTGTCATATCTAATGGTGAATTACTACGCAAGGAAGAAAATATATGGACATGGATAGAGCTAAATCCAACTCCTGCATATCTTACCTCAGTTGTGATAGGTAAGTTTGATCAAGAACAGCAAGAATATTCTTATTGTAATGATGATAAAAACAGGAGTAGCAGCAGTAACAGTATTCCATTAACATACTATTGGCCAAAAGAAATACCAAAAAAAGATGCGATGTTAACATTTGCAAATACTCCAAATATGATGAGATTCTTTGAAGAATATTTTGGTATGAAATATCCATACAAAAAGTATTCACAAGTTGCAGTAGACGAATTTGAACTTGGAGGTATGGAAAATACAAGTTGCACTACCTTAACAAAATATCTCCTACATGATGAAATAGCAGCAATTGACTACACAAGAGACATCGATGTTGTTTCCCATGAGCTTGCTCACCAATGGTTTGGTGATTTGGTAACATGTAGAGATTGGTCAAACATATGGCTAAATGAAGGTTTTGCCACATATTGTGAAACATTGTATTGGGAGAGTATCAAAGGATTTGATGAGTTCTGCTACAAGGTAATGAAATTAGCAGACGAATATCTTGAAGAATCAAGGCGCCTTTACAAACGACCACTTGTAACAACAATCTACAAGCATCCTGATGATCTATTTGACTCTCATTCTTATGAAAAAGGAGGTTGCATTTTACATATGTTACGTAATGATATCGGTGACAATAACTTCAGAAGATGTATAAATAATTATCTTAATACATATAAAAATAAGACTAGCGAAACGGACGACCTGCGTAAAATTGTTGAAGATGTATCAAGAAAGAGCATGCGTCGATTCTTTGATCAGTGGGTATATAGATCAGGTCATCCTCAACTTGACATAGAATTTTCTTTAGAAGAAGAAGAAGATTCACGTAGAATAAAAATCAAAATTAGACAGGTACATCCAGAAGATGATGGAAGTAGTAATACTGATCGTGATAACCCTGATTGTTGTAATCTATTTGAGTTCACTCTTGATATAAGAATAGTTTTTTCTACTACTACTGCTGATATTGAAATCAATAATAAACTAGAAGCGATTTATATATTTCAAAGAATAACAGAGCATTCAATTGAAATTCCAAAAGATGCAAGAATAGAATGGATATCAATAGATCCACAATTTAAAATATTAAAAGAAATCAAGTCTATAAAAATTACAAATGAAACAAATGAATTTCAACTCAAAAAGATGCTCAAAAATCAATTACGTAAAGGAAAAACAATAATTGAAAGAATAGAAGCTGCACGAGCACTCAAGAATCAATATTCAGAAGACGTAGTAGATGAACTACACAATGCAGTTATAGTAGATCCTTATTATGGAGTATCTATAGAAGCTGCAAATACACTCGGATCGTATCATGAAAAAAATAATTATGCTAAGTCCAATAAAGCCTACGTGGCACTTTTCTCCTGTCTGAATAAAGAAGAAGAAATAATTTCTAGATTGCATCCTGAAATTAAACAAGCAATAGTTCGAAATATAGGACAATTTGAAAGAGAAGAATCAATCAATTTGCTCGAATCACTATTGCATCTACAAAACGAAAGTTATTTTCTTCGAGCAAATGCTGCAACAGCAATTGGAAAAAGTAGTAAGAATAAGATATCCTCCCTTGATAATATAAAAAGAGAAAAGATAATATCGCTACTAAAGGAGATTGTAATAATGTCTAAATCATTTCGAAATGTTATTGCAAATGGTGCTATTGATGGATTAAAAGAATTCTCAAAAGATAAAGATAAAGATATTGTAGTTGATATTGCAAATTTCCTAATTCAAAACACTAATTCTAAAAACGAATACTTCAAAAGATTAGCTGCCACTTCTGCTTTATCCAAATTTCTACGTACAACAAAGGATAATGACGATGAAAAGAATACAAAGCTAGAAGAAATGAATCAAAAAGTATTCAACCATCTTTTGGGATTATTAAAGGATAAGCGACGGAAAGTAAAAATCAATGCATGTAAAGCATTTGCAGATAATGATGCTAAACCAGCTAGACCAGACACTAAGATATTTGAAGCCATAGATGCATTGATATATGTTGCCGAACATGATTTGGACGGATTTATAAGAAGAGAGGCTGAAAGATGTGTAAATATTATGAGAGAATGGATAAAGGAATGGTCAAGTAAACCACTAACTCTAGATATCAAGCTTAGAAAAGAGCAAATATCTTGAAATAGTAAATATTTCACCAAATTCTGAACAATCTTTTGAATAAAAGTAAATAGAAGATCAATAAAACCCATATGGTTTTTCTGTCAATAAGTGCATTAGGATGCTTGTATATGATTTTATAATATTTGGCTCATATATCCTGAAAGGACATATTGATAAGCTGTTGTCTATAAGCTAGGCTAAACGTTAGCGGCAAAATCCAATTAAAATTGTAAAAATAGAAAGTCATTTCACCTATCATCATAAGCTGCTGTTATGTGAATAATGATGATTGTTAAATATAGATCTGTCAATATGACGTTTCTAAAGATTAAAGAAAGAGTCTATGGTTAGAAAGGGTAGTAGGATCTAGCCATTAATAGTCTAAATGTGTATATAATAAAAATGAAAAAAGAAGAAAATGATAAGACTGTAGGAGAAGTGCAGAATATTAACAACCAGTTCTATTGTGCTTTTGAGAATCTGTCAATTGAGATGATGGAAAGGTTATGGAAGCATGTTGATAACGCAGTTTGCATACACCCAGGATGGGATTTATTTAGTGGTTGGCTGGCAATATGTGAAAGCTGGATAACTATATTCCGCAATACAGACATGATTAGATTTGTGATCACAAACACTAGGGTGAGGATCTTTGATAATATAGCAGTAGCTGTATGCTTAGAAAACATAGAAACTTCAGTTCGTGGACAAGTTGTTAAGCTTGGTATTGTTGCCACTAACATATTTGAACATAATGAAAACCAATGGTTACTTATCCACCATCATGGCTCATACGTGTCAGATTACATTCCACCTAACATATCTTCTTAATGTTGGAAGAGGATATTCCTGATATCTCTGTTGCAAAATGCATAAAGCTATTTTTCACAAATAAGAAATTTCATAATTTGAACTGGGGCTTTGCATATTTCAAAATTGAAGGAGGACAAAATATCTTACTTTGTTGAGGATGTATATATAGAGGATGTATTATGACATAATTGCTAAAATTATCAGATATACAGACGAGTAATTACAGGCAGGTGGGTATCAAGAGTCAAATAAGAAAATTAATAAAATAATAATACATTTACCATAGCTGTGATTATAGTTAAACAATAGATAGAGGAGAAGAATTGAAGAAAACTCTAAACTAATATCAGACTTATATTAATTTTAATTGGACAATAAGAAGCCTATCTATCAATCAAAATCAGCAATATATATTTCTGTAGATATAGAATGCTCTGGCCCTATTCCAATAGAGTATAGTATGCTCAGTTTAGGTGCATGTGTAGTGGGAAAGGAAGATGATGATGATAAGAACTCCACATTTTATATTGAAATACAACCTATATCAGATAATTATATCAAAGAAGCATTAGAAGTAAGTGGATTTTCTTTACAAGAACTTAAAGCCAAAGGTATGCCGCCCCAACAGGCTATGGAAAGCTTTGCTGACTGGATTGCAAAGGTGTCAGTTGCAAGAAAACCAATATTTTTATCACATCCTGTGGCTTTTGATTGGTCATTCGTTAACTATTATTTCTACAAATTTATTGGATGGAATCCTTTTGGAGTATCTGGAATTGATATAAAGTCAGTATGGATTGGAAAGACTAATGCTAAATGGCATGCAATAGGAATAGATGATATCAAGAAAAGTCTTGGCCTTGAGCATATAAAACATACTCATAATGCATTAGAAGATGCAAAAGAACAATCAATAATTTTTAAGGAAATGATGATTGAGTTATGATAATACTGAATTTTTTATTGTTTTCTTTTTTATACTTAACTTTGTGATACTCGACAGCGACTAGTGGTTCACCGATCTGTAATAGACCAATGACTATTGAGGAAGCAAACAAACAACTTGCTAACATGGATTAAATCAAATTACCCAATGCTAACATCTGTTTTATATTTAGTTAGTAATAGTTCCTAATTGTTAAATTCAGGTATTTTGTAATAATTGCTAGTATTTAAGATATGGGCTGTGATGCCTAAACCTTCTAGTTTAATACGTAATATTTTCGTAATCTGCTCAAATATTCTATATGAACCAATCATTGCTTCAACTTTTTCTTTGTCTGAATTAGCATTAGTTTCTATTATAAGATACTTAGATATTACTCTTAGGACGATCTGAAATGTGTTATTATCATTAATCCATTGAAGCATATACTCCCCAGTTTGACTTTCAATCATACCGATCCATCTGAGATTGTTAAACCATTTTCCAATTAACGAATGTACTATTTCATCAGACTTTATATCTATTGGAACATATGTCTGCAGCAGTTGTACGTATCCATTCTTTTTCTTTCCTACCTCTTCTTCTTCTTCTTCGCCTTCTTCTAATGCTCCTGCTCTTTTTTCCAAATTACTTTTTGTTGATAATGTCATTATTGATTCTCCATTTTTGCTTAACTTGTAACCAAGAGATGATTTCTCGATCAAACCCAGATCTTCTAACCTACTCAAAGCTCTTGTTAGGCTTTGTTGATGGAGGTTCAATTTCCGTAGCAAACCTTTAAATGAATAGTTTGCTCCAGTTTCTTGATTTAGAAATGATAAAATTTTTGTGTCATTGTTATGAAAGTCATTTATAGATAATGAATTTCTGTTATTACCATCAATGTTATTGCTATTTTCTTCTTGTTCTTGATTCTGAATTAAATCTTGTTTGGACTTGCTATTATTAGCAGAAGATATAGTAGAGTCTTTTTTATTCTCAAATTCGCTGTTAATAGTCGTAGCAGTATCAGCAATAGTAGTAGTACTTTCTTCTAATGTGGATTCGACTGTAAACTCTTTTTGTTGTATGATGTTGGTTACTATATATTCGTAAGTATATAAAGTAATAAGTGATGATACAGTTAGTAGGTGCGATCTAGGTAAGTTGGCCCAAGAGAACATTAATCTATGGAGTATGAAAGGCATGAAGTGTTGCCCAATTGATAATACATTCAAACTGATCGGCAAAAAATTTACTGTTTTGATAATTCGCAATATGATGAAAAATCAGACTAGGTTTAACCAATTTATTGATTCTATTGACGGAATAAATCCCAAGATACTTTCTGCAAGATTAAAGGAGATGGAAAAGAGTGGATTAATACAGCGAAAAGTATATGCTGGAACACCAATAAAAATTGAATATTTTCTTACAGAAAAAGGTAGAGCATTGAAATCTATCTTAGACCAGATGGCTTCATTTTCTATGCAGTATTGTGCAAAGGATGTGTTTAATGATGCAAAGCCAAGAGTCTTGCAGCAAAATGTTTAATACAATAAACATAGCTTTCATTATCTTCGTCAGCTTTTCAAACTTACCAAAGTTTCATCTGCTATAACTGCTTCATCACTTCTGAATTAAATACGCATATGACCTATTATACGTAAAACTGAATTTATATATACAGAGAAAAAAAGATGTGATAATAATACAAACAGTGATTCATGAGATATGATGTGTGTTAAAATCCAACTTGCCTTTTTTTAGACTTTGGGATGAATGGTGTAGCACGCAGAATTGTTGGAGCAGCCATAGAACATTTATCACAGACAATGAGCAATAAATAAAGGGAGCAAAACTAAACGTTCAGTATCTAGTGTTTTAGATACATCACTGTATATGCCCTCTTTTATTCAGAGTGATTTCAGAAAATACATGTACAATAAATTTCAGTATTAAATGGGCGTGTTCTTATAAACTATGTTGCTATTTGCTGTTATATGTCCATAATAAAAAATACAAAAACATTAGCAATTGTTGCTATTGCGGTAGTAATAGCAGTCGGAGCCGTAACAATAAATTCAATTGGGTTAACATCTGCTCAAGAACAAAAATTCATGGCAGAACTTTCAAGTCAAGAGGAAGTACCCCCTACAGATTCACAGGCAACTGGCAGCGCTGAATTCACGCCAATGGGATCAGACAGTGTAATGTATAATGTTAATGCTACAAACATAGAAGGCGTTACTGCAGGACATATCCATAGTGGTCAACAAGGCGAAAATGGACCTATAGTCGTTACATTGTTCAAATATGACTCTCCTATGAATGAAGTATCAGAAAGTGGTTCAATTACA
>JAREAI010000313.1:0-3454 GCA_029240435.1 Nitrososphaeraceae archaeon
CTCCAAAAAAAAAGAGGAAAGCAATGCCAAAAGATGTATACCTATTCATTATGACTAGTCTTTTATATTATCTTTATGTGTCTCGGTTATATAAATTTTAGATTAGAATTTTATCGAAAAAATTTCAGATTATTCTTAATCTTATTTTAATGTGATTCACTTTTATAGAAAATTTGTCGAAATAAAGAATTGCAAATTCATTATTAGAGATATATATGATAAATTTATACATCCAAGATTTAAGTTTGTTGTATAAAATGATATTATAAAAATTGAAATATGCAATAAACAATCAACGTTTAGAAAAAAGTGTGATATAGAAAAAAGCAGTTTATAGCAAAAACTTATAACTAACTACTACTTGCAACAAAATTCATACAAAAATAATTAAAATATTTTACATAAACAAACTCTTTATTATTCACAGGATATTTAATATATTAATATAAATGTTAAATTAGATGGGGAAATGAAAAATACAAAAAGAGTAATAATAACAATTTTTTTCTCTTTTATTATTAATTCCATCATTTTTGATTCTGACAGTATCATCTCTGTCTGCAATTTTCTTCATTAAGAGGTACACTATGAAAAGAAGAAGATATTCTATATGTAAAAGAATATTTTACTGTCATTACAAAATCATCACCAACAACAACAACAGTAGCAGCAGTAACAGTAATATGATATTTGGACAAGGCTTGGTATTATAATTTGTGATAATACATATAGAATAAATACACTAGTGACATATGTTTTTTCTATGCTATCTCTTTCTAGAGTAAATCCAACAACTGCAACTTTTGCTTTAGCCTTTATTTTGGGTTTATCTTTGACTTTTATATCCAGTAGTTATTATCATGGTGAAGAATATTCTCCTTTTAGTCTTGCATATGCTGTTAGGGCACAAACGTCACTTGAAGGACCAATTATAAACGATCCTAATCTTGTTGTAGAGACAGTCTATAAAGGCCTAAAATCACCTACTGCGATGGCATTTTTAGGCCCAGTTGATATATTGGTTTTGGAGAAGGGTCAAGGAACTGTACAACGTATTACAAAAGGTGAAATATTACAAGAACCGTTACTTCAAGTTGATGTTAACTCTAAAGATGAAAGAGGTTTGTTAGGAATTGCTATTGCTACTACAGAAGATAGAAAGGAGGAGATAACTACTACTAATACTACTACTATCCCTACTGATGTTTTCTTGTTCTTTACTGAAGCTGGACAGTCAAAAAGTGATACCCCAGCAGGCAACCGTGTTTACAAGTATGCACTAGTAGAAGGTAATTATGGTAATACTATTAAACTAGTAAATCCAACTTTGCTTTTGGATTTACCAGCTGGGCCAGATGATTCTCACGTTGGTGGTATGCTCGATATTGGACCTGATAATAATCTATACCTTAGCCTTGGTGACCAGAGGCCAACTGCATATAATAAAATGGATTATCCTGATTCTCAAACCAAAGCTCAAAATTATTTAGATGGGATAGAACCTGATGGAAGAGCCGGTATATTGAGAATTACTCAAGATGGTGGAGTAGTAGGTGGTGAAGGTATTTTTGGGAATGAACATCCACTAAACAAATACTATGCCTATGGAGTAAAGAATAGCTTTGGATTTGATTTTGATCCTATTACTGGTAAACTATGGGATACAGAGAATGGTCCAACCTTTGGTGATGAGATTAATCTTGTCGAACTAGGCTTTAATAGTGGATGGGCTAGTATACAGGGATTTTGGACACTAGATGATGAGCACAAAAAAGTAGATGAAGTTATTCCTTCTCCGACGATGAATGCAGAGGATTATAATTTAATAGACTTTGGCGGAAAAGGACAGTATAGTTCTCCTGAATTTGTATGGGATGTTGCTCCTACTGCTCTAAAATTTCTAAATTCTGATAAAATAGGTAAACAATATGAAAATGATATCTTTGTAGGAGATATCAAGAATGGCAATCTTTACTATTTTAAACTAGATGAACAGAGGACAGGTTTACAACTTGATGGACCGCTTGCTGATAAAATTGGAAGTAAAGATGAGATTCAACAGGTAGTATTTGGTCATGGATTTGGAGGTATTACAGACATAGAAGTAGGTCCTGATGGTTATCTGTATATACTTACATACAGTAAAGAGGATGGAACAATATATAGAATAGTTCCAGCTGAAAATAGTAAAGATAGTTTCAGAAGATGAAGATATACTGGTGTTTCTTAATGACATTTTCAAAATAATGGTAAGTTCTATGCTAATGATGGAACAACAATAAAAGACCATTTACTATAACAAAGTGAGTTAGTTATAATGTTAGTGAAAATGATAGATCGAATTATAAAATAATTATAGCACAGGATAGTACATACTAAATTAACTATACTGTCTGGAATCGATTTATGCAATCTTTATAATATGTAGAACCAGAATTATGTTCTTTTTCTTAGTATCTTTTTCTTCTATTGACATTTAGTTCTCAGATGGGGTAAATCATACATTACTTTTCAATATGATCTAGTGATGGATGATATATCATTCTCTCTGTTTTTTCTTCTGGTAAAATATTTTCATGATATTGTCTATGCTTAATGCAAAATAGATGGTAACAGTAGCAATTAGTTGATAACATAAAATAACAGAATGGTAACAATGTTGATACTATTTAATAACTATTTTTTTAGGAGCTTATTATAACATGTCTGAAATTCTTTTGCTAAATTTGAAAAAGAAAAAAGAGTAATAGAACTACATTTAGAAGGAAAAACTATTCGCGATATTGCAAAAGAAGTTCTATCTCATTTAAAGATATTTCTAACATAATAAAAGAATATAATAAAAAAATAAAACTAGGATATAAAAGAGAAAATGATAAATCTCAAATTAGAAAAATATCAAAAAGTAGTCAAGCATCTAAACTATTTTTGAATGGAAAAAATCCTGATAAAAAAGGAAAGTTCCAACCTCAATTTAGATAGACCCTGAATTATGGAAACAAGCCAAAAATGAAGCAATACACGAAATTTAGAATTATCAGACATGGTTGAAAATGCTTTAAGAAAAGAAATTAGTAAACAAATATCTAATAATAAATTAAAAAGTGGCAAATTATGAATAGCAATATTACAACATCATTATTAACGAAAACAGAATTAGAATGATTATTAGGAAATATACAATTATCAGCGAGTTGTCATAGGAAAATAAAAAGCCAAATTAGAAAAAAGATTAACCATTTTGAAAATTTTGAACTGCCTTTACTTATAGAAAAAGGTCATGTCTTTTTCATCAGTTACTAAATTTGGTAACACAGAAATTCATTCTTCCTCATCAAACAATGAAAATAGTGCGCAAATGAAAAGCCTTGAGCGGGATTTGATCCCGCGACCTTTTCCTTACCAAGGAAACGCTCTACCAGGCTGAGCTACCAAGGCACAAGGGAAGCTGTAA
>JAREAI010000314.1:0-3450 GCA_029240435.1 Nitrososphaeraceae archaeon
GTATGAACCTAATAACAAAGATAATAATATATTTGTAGAAGCAGATAGAGGAAGACTCATTCAAGTTATTTCAAACTTACTAGATAATGCTATCAAATTCACCAAAGAAGGAACTATATCTATTATCACAGAAGAGAAAGATAGTCAAGTAATTGTTAGTGTTAAGGATACAGGTACTGGAATAGACCCAGAAATATTGCCAAGACTGTTCTCAAAGTTTGTTACAAAATCTGAAAGAGGAGGTACAGGATTAGGATTGTTTATTTGCAAAAATATTGTAGAAGCTCATGGTGGTAAGATATGGATCGAGAGTAATGATATCTATAAAGAAAAAGGAGCAACATTTAGTTTTAGTCTGCCAATTATGAAACAACAGCCAATAAACGTAGAACGAATCGATAAGTAATGAAGAGAATTTTAATTGTAGATGACGAATGTGATGATATTACCATAACATGTACTCTGACCATCCTGGCAAATGTGAAAATAGTTTGATGGTATAGGAATTATTTATTTTTACTTATTCTACGCAAAAATTTCTTTTAGTTTATTATACTCTATTAAGATAGGTTTCAAATAGAATCAAATCTTTCTCACAATTGCACTCAAGATACTAATCTCGAAGCTATGATGTACGCAAGTGGTCAATTGGCAAATGGAGTTAATAACAACAAATACGCTTCTTCTAATACCCACTTATACCATTTTATAAATGAGAAATATCTCTTCATTGGATAAGATTATGGATGGTATAGATGTGAACAAAATTGCAATAGTTACTGGTAGCTCAAGTGGAATAGGGCTTGAGACTTCTTTGACTTTAGCAGAAAATAACTTTACTACATATGCTACAATGCGAAACCTTGACAAGGCTTCAAATATTTTGGAGGTCGCTGAAAGAAAGAATTTGCCAATAAATGTAGTTCAGCTGGATGTAACTGATGATACTTCAGTACAACAAGCAATTCAATTTGTGGGCGAAAAGGAAGGACGAATAGATCTTCTTGTAAATAATGCAGGCTATGCGCTGTTAGGAGCAGCAGAAGATCTTTCTTCTGAAGATATTCAGGCACAATTTAACACTAATCTCTTTGGTGTTTATAGAACAATAAAAGAAGTTATACCTATAATGAGAAAGCAAGCAGGAGGCGGTACTATTGTAAACATTGGCTCAGTTAATGGCTTTGTTGCTTCTCCTTGTGCATCTGCTTATGTTGCTACAAAGTTCGCACTAGAAGGACTCACACAATCCTTAAGATATGAACTTGCTCCATTTGGAATTAAGGTAACTATTATAGATGCTGGAGCAATAAAGACAAATATAATAACTAATGGTATGCGTATCCCCAAGAAGATAGAAGAACAACGACGACGACATCAGCAGAAACAACAAAATACAAATACTTCTCCTTTTGCAGAAATGACAATAAATATTTTAGAAAAGTCCAAAACCGTAATATCAAATGGCTCACATCCAAGAGTAGTATCTGATATAGTTCTCAAAGCAGCTAAAGCAGAAAAACCACAACCCAGATATTCTGCAGGTGATGATGCTGAGAAATTACTTGAAACAAGAAGACAAATGACTGATGTTGAATTTGAAGAATTCATACAAGCCCTGTTGCTGGAGGACAAAAAATAGCTGTAATTTTAAAATCTCTATCTCATTCTTAGCTGCAAGGTTTTGATACTTAACATTTGCTGAATCAAGTAATTCATATCAATAGGTCATAATTCTATCGCCTTTCGCAATTCTTCATATTCTTCCTTACTTATTTCACCTTTAGCTAATCTCCTTTTAATTATCCTGACAGGATCTTCTTCGTTATCAACAACAACCTTCTTTCCTTCGTTGTTGTCATCATAATTTATATTACTATTGCTCTTGTCTGTTTTAGTAGTAACACTAGCGGTCTTCTGCTGCTGTTGCATGTTATTAAATCCAAATTGCCTTATCTCATTAAGAAAGGTCCATTCGTTTTTGACATCAACAACACCACTTTTACCAAGACGATAAAGAGCTCTTGTGAGTCTGTTTTTATCCTTAGCGAAAGAAGCAGGAACATGTAACGCTAGCATAAAACCTTTGGTTGCAAAAATATTTTTCCAATCCGTAGGATATGGTAGATGAATTGGAGTAAAGTCCAGAGGTAATACATCATGTGGTGCTCTCTTTTGTGGATCTTTATTCTTCCACAAATAACCTACATATCCTGGACTTGTATCTAGATGATTTTTCTTTTTAGGCTTGACGACATTTTCTATTATGGATGGATCATGTGTTCTACCTACAATTACAAAAGAAGTTCCTCCGTATCTTTTTACTGCTGCTATATGGCGTTCTTTTTCTTTCTGGCTAGGCTGTTGTCCCTTCTTACGGAAGAACCCAGTTATATGCACTTGAATAATTGTCTTATCCGGCTTATATCCAAACAGCTTTAGGTACTCATGGATTTCATTTCTTCTATTATCAGATACTTGATTAGAGATTATACTCTCTGCTTTAGCAATTGCTTGTACTTTCTGCTGTTGTGGTGGTGGTCTTTTCCTATTCTTTGGATTATTATTATCCGTAATAGTAGCCATGAAGTGATATACTATAATCTGCATTCTATATGTGACTATACATGAGACATTTTGCATATCAAAAACACTGACTGAAAAAGTAGTCTTCAGAAAAGATAAATGAAAATATCTCCTTCACTATTCCACTAAATCATATTTTGTACTCAAAAAATAGTCTAATCGGTGGAGATATTCTGGTATGCTGCATAAATGCCTCCACCCAAAATGAAGTAAGTTGAAGTTTGGGGTGATACTGAAGCTATAAGTGGTGGAGATATACTCCTATGTTACCTCTACTAAAAGAAGCTTAGATTTGCTCCTTTTGACAGAATAACCAAAAGTGGAGATGGTGGGGGACATTGTTGACTTTTATACCTCTGTGATATCTAGACCTCTTGATTTACAAAAAATATATATCACAAATATTTCTTCAATTTAAAACAGGCAGTTAATAATTTAATTTGGAATGAATCTAATCTCTATTCATTCTTCTTATTGTTGCATTCTAGCCTTTCTTATTTCGTTTGAAATATGGAATTTGTTGTACCAAAATAATGCACCTGCCATAATAATAAAGTCGGTAACATAGAACAGATCCCATATCCATAGATTTTGTGAATTCGCGTTTACAAAATCGTTCACATATCCATCATCTGCTACTGCATTTACTAATAGCGACAGCGAAGAAAGAAACCAAGGAACAGAGTGCTGATAGTCTCTGCGTAAACTTACAAGTATTATAGCAGAAGGAATAATTAACATCAAATCTAAAATAGGATAGGCAATGGTGACAATAAAAGCTGCAAAGTCTACATCAACAAGAAACTCTGATGAGGCTAAATTAAATACATTATAAATAACAAATAGTACTGTAACAATTGATAC
>JAREAI010000315.1:0-3437 GCA_029240435.1 Nitrososphaeraceae archaeon
CTCACAGGATGTGGTCATGCTGGAATTATAAATACCATAAATTATGCTAAAAAGGTCACGAAAATAAACAAAGTTTTTGCAGTTTTGGGAGGATTTCATCTGACTGGAGGTATATATGAAGAAGCAATAGAACCAACAATCAAGGATCTACAAAAAGCAGATCCTAAATATATTATACCTTGCCATTGCACTGGCTGGAAAGCAACTAATAAAATAATTGAAGTGATGCCTGAAAAATTCATACAGACAAGTGTAGGTACATCATTTAGTTTTTAATATCTACTTCCATCATAAAGTTATTCATGAAATTGAGCTACGATCATGTTTTAACGTATCGTGTTCAGTTTACAAAAGACTATACTAAGAAGAAGAAGAAGAGAAAATAAAACTTATTTCGTAACTCACTTTACTGTCAGAAGACAGAAAGATATTTGATAAGATGTTTTTTTCCTATTTCACATTTATACAATTCAGGATGTATCTAATCTACTAAACATGTGAGAATACCTCTAACATGACGATATATTTTTTTATCAAAAGTTATCACCAAAGTTTTTCATCCGTTCATTAACTTCTTCTTTTGGCGAACGTATCTTTGTTCCAGATTTATGCTCATTTTTATGAGTTCGATAGTCTGTCTTCTTTTCATTTTCTTCTCTCACATGATGTAGCCTGTCCTTTTCGTGAATGAATTCTTTACCACAATTATTGCATTTTACAATTGCATGATGATGTATATGTCGGGCGTGTTTGATCAAGTCATCATAAATTTCAAATTTTTCGCCACACTGATCGCAGACATTTTTGTTATGATGGAACAAATTCATTTACAATTGTAGTTGATGCATTGACTATAAGGATTTTTTGGTAAATGTAAGTAAAAGGAATCACATGAAATATGTATCAAATTTAATATGTGTGCGAGGCTACAGCGCTTTTATTCAATAATATTATTATATCAACAAAAGTAGTCATAATATTGGCAAATATTTCAATAAATCAATCAACAAATAAAATTTTTTATCATTTATGTTGACCTTTCCTGATAACGGTAACCTATGTCTTAATGTCATGCCCATTATAAATAACATCCCAATATCTGGTAAACTATTGCCAATTTGCTAAAGGATGTAAGTATGCATTTACCTATATGGTATTGGATTACTTTCAATATCATAGAGTAAGCAACATTACTACGCTATCTCAATATATGATTGATAGCCTATAATAAATCCGTTGATATAGATATATGTCTCTTAACAGGTCATTGCAAGAATCGGTTTGAAGTCTATAGTCTTCTAAAGGTTATTTAATTCTTAAACTAACATTGGGATCGTCATTATACCAACCATCAAAATTTTCTTACTTTTTGATATCATATGAATCAACTAATTTTATCAACTAATTTTATATTTGCTTGTTGTATGGGAGTTATTGGAATACTAAAACTAAACGTAGCTCCTTTTCCATCTGCATTATTCTCAGCCCATATTTTGCCATCATGAGCTTCAACAATACTTTTGCAGATAAACAATCCTAATCCTGTACCTTCAAAAGACTTTGAAGCAAACTTTGAGAATAGTCTTGGCAATATTTCTGGATCTATACCAGAACCAGTATCTTTGACGCTAACAATGACTCGGCTATCATCTTTTCTTACAGCGATCAATATGTCACCTTCTTTAGTGAATTTAATGGCATTTCTTACCAAATTAGAAATAACTTGACTCAGTCTGAGTCTGTCTGCTTTTACAAAAATATTCTCATCATTAGTTTTGTATAATAGTTTCAAGTTGCCATTAATTTTTTCAATTTCATTTTTATGGTCTTGTATGGAATTTGATATTATCTCATTTACATTGAATTGTTCTTTGTTAAGTACTAGTGTCTGACTTTCGATTCTTGTTACATCCAATATGTCCTCAGAAAGCCTCTGCAATCGTTTTGCATTTCTAGTTATAACTTCTAATAATTCACGTTGTTTGCTATCCTTTATTTTAGAGCGAAGAATATCTGATAAGCCAAGCACCGGCTGTATAGGAGTTCGTAATTCATGAGCTGCGACGTTGATAAACTCCTTCTGTGCCTTGTCTGCTTCTTTTAGTTTTTCATATTGAACACGAATTTCTTGTTCTCTTTCTCTCAATCTCTTATTGTACTGTATGCTTGATAATGCAAGAGCAATAATTATGACAAAATAACTTGTATCCTTGAATATATGGGCTACATTATGTCCCGACTCAAAAAATGTAAGAGAAAAAGACATTACAATTTGGGCGAAAATATCAATTATTAGCGAACCTAGTATTCCTTTATAGAACACATCATTTCTACGATAAAGCTGATTTTTGTAAAAATATATCAAAGCGATTGAAAAAAGTATCAGGGAAGGAATTTCGTACGGTCTATGTATAGGAAAATCAATTACTATCCCTGGAAAAATTGTAAGGAATGAGACAATAGAGACACCTACTGCTAAAGTCACAATTAGAGATAAATAAGTTATGAATGTTCTGTGTGACAGCTGTTCAGATTTTTTTGGTACAATGGCAAACTTTGTGATTGCTATCACCATCATAGCGCTGATAAATGTCCTTCCTGCAAACCAAGTCTGTGGTATAAAGTATCTGAGAAAAAAAGGATCATCCATTGCCTGGTATGAGATTATAGCATGCATCAAATCAATTAAAGCACTCGTAAGAAACCCTATACCTATAAAAAGAGCATATTTATCATTTAATGTATAAGCGCGTGTTATGCAGTAAAATGCTACTATTGCAGCAAATATTACAGCAATTATCTCAAAGTAAAAATGATCAACGTCAGATGCAATCCAAGTATTAGGATTGGTAGATAGAATTGCTATTATTATTAGAGGTATTGATGGTACAAGTGTATATTTAATTAAAGTCTGATTAGTAAGAAAGGAGAAAGGTGATGATGATAATGATGATGATAATGATGATAACATTGTCTTCCTCTTCAAATCTTTAAGATCACCATAATATCCAAAGCAATAGTCTATATTTAAGAATGTCTTAACAATTTTGATTTTTAAACGCAGATAATTTTATCTTATTATCCAAAAAAATTCTCATTTAATGTAGAAATCATATAATATAGAAACAGCATAACTTGTTAATTTTACTTGTTGTGTTGTTTATAATGAGGAGGTACTGTCAGTACAAAACAATAATAATTATCAATAACATCAAAAAATAAAACGTATAGAGTTTGTATTATAATATCTCTCTCTCATATGCTATTTTCATTACTATATGGACGTCTCATATGTGTGTGCGTGTGTGAAGGTGAGGATTGAAGAAAAGAAGAAGATGATTAAAAATTGAAAGGGTTTCTATCGAGAAAATAGGTTTTTTGGAAGATAGAGTATTTGAAGATAAGACGCCGCAGAACTAGCGTTATATTATAACATA
>JAREAI010000316.1:0-3427 GCA_029240435.1 Nitrososphaeraceae archaeon
AGGAACTCTTATGGAACCAAAGCATTGAAATTTATTCTTGACATGACAAAGAAATATGATACAGAAACACGTTTGCTTAATTTGCGTGAAACTAAATTACCACTTTTTGATCCTGATGGGAGTACCGAGGAAGATACTTCATTATCTGACGAATTACGTAAAATAACAGATTATGTGATTTGGGCTGATGCATTTGTACTTGTTTCTCCTGATTATCATGGTTCAATGTCTGGTGTGATGAAAAACTTTTTAGATCATTATTGGGAAGAATTTGCTGGAAAAACATTTGGTTACGTGTGTACATCCCATGAGAAAGGATTAACGGTAATGGATCAGATGAGAACAGCTATTCGCCAATGCTATGGATGGAGTTTGCCATATGGGGTTTCTATTAATGGAGAACTGGATTTTAATACAAAAGGAGAAATAATTAACGATTTGTTGGTTAAACGTCTTGATATGCTCGCACATGACTTGGTTACATATGGTAGACTGATTAGGGAACAATTTTTAAAAGATATATCTAACAATGTATTAAATACTTTTGCTGCACGTTACAAAGTATTGTAAGTGAGCAGATTATTGTATCTGATGAATCAAAAAGTAATTACAATTTTTATCAAAATTACAATAATACAAGTATAAGTAATCAGTGCAAACTTATGTTTTTAATATAATACAAAAGAATAATAGAAATGATAATAATAATAACATATGCTAACTATCGCAATGCCGAAATGCCATATCTGTGGAAAAGCTGGTAATTACTCACAAATGATAGATTATACAATTTATTCTGTACATCCTCAGTGCGAAGAGAAAACAAAAAATAATATTATTATTGCCAATTTAAAATCAATTTACGACCATAAAAAAGGGCTTTATTCATGTCCTATATGTAAAACAAATAATAACAAAGAGCTAACTAAGTCAGAATTAAGAAAGCACTTAATGAATCAACATACGAAGGAAAGTCTTATAGATAAGGTATTATTAGAAAGTTTTAAAGCCAGCAACTTTAAAGTGGGATTACAATAATAAGATAGTAATTTAAGTTTTATAGAAAAAGCTGGTGAACAATTACATAATCCTATTTAGAAATTTCATCTGCCTAGTCATGTTCAATGTCATGTGGTCTTGCTAGCAATAAACCATATGAGTATAATTCCACCCGAAGTTAAGATTGTGCTGACAGAGGTATGTAAGCAACGATTGAGATAAACCCAAATATGATAAGAATTGCTGAAGCAAGAAATCCTAACGCTGTTAGAATTGAGCCAAATACGATGGTCATATTTGAACCATGCGCACGTATTCAATAAATGTATGTAGTTCGTTCGTTACTCATTGTCAGAAAGTATGGCTTTATAATCTATTTTTCTTCATTTATTGGCTTTATGATTATGATTATGAGCCAACTTCCATCAAACTGCACAGCCATAGTAAGGTCCATTTTTGCTCTGTTGTGTCTCCCACCATTTTGCGCTTTGTAAGTATAATAGAATAATAAGTAAAGGACAATAGATGGTTCTACATTCCAGTGAAACATAACAGAATAATTTAATCAAATTATAGAAACCATCACTATACACTTTTGGAATGGACTAAATTTCATGAACACATTTTCTTGTTTGTCGGCTATAAACAATAAAAGATATTGAAACTATCCAACAAAATTTAACAGCTAACTGTTCTTTTCTCTTCTCTTCTCTTCTTACATTGCCAAGACGACTTTGCCTCTTGGATGTACATCCTTTTGGTAATCGAGTGCATCACCCGCTTCATCCAGTGAAAATGTCTTCTCTACATTTACCCTTATATTATTTTCATCCACCCATCGTGTCAATTTTGTCAATCGTTCCCTATCCGCTTGTGTGAATTGAAATATTGCTTTGACGCCATATTGGCTCATTAGCTCTGAATCGGGCTGCTCTAGCATAGAAACAATTACGCCGCCTTTCTTTATCACTTTGAAAGATCTTCTGTACGTCTCGCCGCCTACAGTATCAAAGACTGCATCATAGTCATGCAGCAGGTCTTCAAAAGTCTGGGTCTTGTAATCTATTACTACATCCGCCCCCAGTTCTTGGACAAATTGCTTGTCGTTTATGCTTACTTGTTGTTGCTACATCTGCGTCTAGGTACTTTGCAAGCTGAATAGCAATAGATCCTATGCCTCCTGCTCCACCATGAATTAGAATATTTTGACCCTTTGATAATCCAATATTTTCTACAAGTGCTTGCCAAGCACTAACGCCTACAAGCGGTAAGCCTGCCGCTTCAGCATGGCTTAACCTCTTTGGTTTATGTGCAATACTTTCTGTATTTGCCAAAGCCATTTCTGCAAATGCTCCCGATCCCTCGCTTATCACCCCAGCCTGTCCATATACCTCATCTCCTTGCTTAAAATCTGAAGGAGAGACGCCTTCTCCGACTTGTTTGATAACACCAGAAAAATCATGCCCTAAAGTTGATGGGAATTGAAATGACACTAATTGTTGTAAGCCTCCTTCACGAATTTTCCAATCTGCTGGATTTACGCCAGCTGCTTTTATGATGACTAACACTTTTCCAGAAAATACAGTTGGTTCAGATGTGCTTTGGTTAATCTCGATAACTTCGCTGCTTCCGTACTTGTTAATTTGAGCAGATTTCATTGCTGATAAAAGACAGCATGAGATATTTAAAAGCGGTAGTAATTGTATACTAAGTCACTAAGCTCATCATACCTTAAATAAGCGGAAAACAATTCATAGATGTTTTTTATTCCTGCCGTTCATCGCTTCAATGGCTAATTTGACAATAGGATTGTGGACTGCATGAAGGTTAAGTATGGGTACAGACGTCTACTTCTATCTCTACCTCTACCTCACGACATCCGTGATAAATTCATGTTAGTATAGAAGGAGAATCTTCCTAAAATGCTCATATTGCTATCAATGGTATAATGAAAATGCGCTTTTTATCTTCTTGGCTTGATGTATAGCAGAGACTTAGTTTCTGAACTCAGAGTAACTATTTGAATATCTCTTTTGATGAAAAGACCATGGTTGAAGTAGGTATAGCTGAATACTTCGGTATTGGAGAAGCGCTTGGAATAATTGGCACAATGTTTGTAGTCCTGTATTTCTCTAGAAAGCATATGCAGAGACTAACAGTAGACGTTCAAACAAAGGTTCTCAATGACTTGGATGAGAAGGTTCGCAAGATGGCAGAAATCATAATTGAAAAACCATCGATGCAAAAAGTCATATATAAACTTGAAAAGCCATCAGAAGAGATAGCATTTGCGTATTATATCTTGTTTATTTGTTCTCATGCATATGCGATGCGTCAAAGAAAAGTGCTTAATGACGATGAATGGACAGGATGGTTACAGTGGATGAGAAATTGCTTTAAGTATGGAACTATAGGTGAGCAATGGAAA
>JAREAI010000317.1:0-3401 GCA_029240435.1 Nitrososphaeraceae archaeon
AGGGATGGCTGCAATGATGTTTCCAGCAATTTCTCCTATGGTTTTACTCTACGACAGACTGATTAAAAGTGACAACAATAGTAGAGTTAATAGAAGAGTGAAAGAAGAAAAATCATCTCTGATTGTTGGTAAAGAGAAGGAGAATGAAGAGGAGAAAGAAGAAGTAAAGAAGTCATCGTCATTATTAGCATTTCTACGATGGCCATCGTATTCATTAAAGATAATATTATTCGTTGGCTCCTATCTTGTAGTATGGGCTTTCACAGGTATTGTCCTCCTAATAGCATGGTCAGTCCCAATCAATTATTTGTTCATGGGAATGAATTCTTCCTTAATTAGTAAACAACAACTTGATTTAGTATTTGGAATCTTACTGATAATATCAGGATTATATCAATTCAGTCCGCTGAAAACAAAATGCCTTGGATATTGTGAGTCTCCAATGAGCTTCTTTATGAGAAGATGGAGAAGTGGAACAATTGGAGCAGCCAAGATGGGAACATATCATGGCTTATATTGTCTTGGATGCTGTTGGCCTTACTTTCTGCTAATGATAGCTTTAGGTTGGATGAATTTGTTATGGATGGCCTTATTCGCAGCTATAATATTCGGAGAGAAAATATGGTTACGTGGGGGTATATGGGTTGCTAGGAGTGCAGGGATTGGTTTTATGATCGTTGGGGTTTTGGCACTACTTGGGCTAATGGAAATCCCAACTGGTATTGAGATTGGTAAAGATAATGCAGCTATGGATGATAGCATGCATATGACTCCGATGGATATGGGTAATAATAACAATGTCAATATGAAAGACAATAATAATATGGACATGAATGAAAACACAAAATAATAGAATACCTAATGTAAATAATGATGTATAATATGAAAATACTTTACTAATAATACTTAACCGGATTATGATGAAATTATCATCATGAAATTCAAAGAATGAAAATAGAAGATTTGTTGATGGTGGTAGTACAATTTTTTCTGCTCTGTTGGTGCGTTTAATACTACCTCTATTGCATAGGCTATAATAAAATTGGTGTTATTGATAGAATGAAAAACTTAGTTGGGGGTCGCTGTTACCTGAACGGCTATATTAACTACTGATTGTAATACACTTTTATCTCCTAATAGCCATTCTAATATTCGTTGAAAGATTCACAAGACACGAATAGTACTCAAAAAAGTCCTTGTTAGCCGAATATATTGAAACTTGTGAATTGGAGATGATATTGTTGGGGTGCAGTGTAGTTCCTATTGTTGCTTTTTCATCATTTATTATCAAATAATATATCTTGGACTTTAATAAAATGTTATTAGTTATATTGAAAAAGAAAAAAAGAAATTTTATGGGATTACTGTTTAATAGTCTTAGTCAGATGTGTTATATGGATCATATGGATCATATGAGTCATAGATAGGTATTTCATAAACTAACTTTTCGCACAATTTGTATACGTTGTAGGTTTTGTCGTCGCCGAATTTGTAGTCGTCATAGTAGTCAATTAACTTATCGCATATTTCATATATCTTGTTAATTTTGTCCTCTGCATACTTTTCAGCGGCTAAGGCTGGTGTTGATACGTTGCTTAATGTTCCAACTGCTGATAAAGCCAGCAATGATATAAGACCTAAGATGATTGAGTTCTTCATCAAAACAATTAAGCTATGTAATTATAAAGGCTTTCATTATCTTTTTTTAGGAATTCTATATTTTTTTATATATAAATAAAGAATTTCTATTGATATTTTATATAGGCCTATTTACTAATTCTTTTATTAACATATTGTAAAGCTTGTTAGATATTAAATCGACTACCAAGAGCTTTTAATCCAAGGTATGGTGGTTCCTTATCGGCAATTGCAAGAATATTCATAACCTGCTATACAGTGACACCTTCTTGCCTAATTATGCAAACCTTACAATATATCCTAACCTCATCTCCTAACTCTTTATAAGCGCAAAAGATTTTATCTACTAGCCTAATGTTTCAATATTCTTTATACATTTTAGATACCCTTGGCTGCCATAGTTTTAGGGTTATGGCTAATTCTACAAATGCCCTACCATTAGAAAATAATTCATAGGCTTTGGCAGCAGATGAATAAGATGGTTGTTGATTATTAGTCGTAGTACTGTTATTTTATTTTTCTTCTTTCTTTAGTATAATGCTTATATTATTTGGCGACATTCTAAGCTCTTTTGCAGTCTCTAGAAAAGTCTTACTATACTTGTAATAAGTCAACTAGAATTAGACATTAATACGAGGGCTATTCACATTTACAACAGATACAATTCATTTTCATTATATATATATATATATATATTTATTGAACCATCTACTCAACAATGAAAAGAAAGTTACTCTTTCATTTTGCTACTTTAAGATACCAGAGAAAAGAGAGTGAATAATTGCTGAAACTCTTCGTATAATTAATTCTTAGCATTATGATTTCAAAAGTTATCATTATAGTATATTGATTACTGATTGAATAGGGAAATGATCACTAAACCCAGTCAATGGATCTCTACCAGCTGGAAACTTTTCTACCTCTCCGTTAGCCTTCTTCTTGATATATTCAAATGACATTGGGCTTTCTTTGAATATTGGATGAATTTTATTTTCTTGGCCAATAGGTTCAAAATTTCCTGCAAGAATGTGGTTGGACATTTTAGTCGACTTGTCAATTTTTATCTCATTTAAATCCATTTTTAATCCTTGTTCTCCATTGAGTAATCCTCTTGATATTATAAATTGGTCAAATAGATCTAAGCCTCCGTCAAAGAAGATAGTACCATCTGGAATAAGGTTCCACATACAATTATACAAAAATGAAGGCTGATAAAGATAGTTATGCTTATCAGTCTGCTTATTAGTTGGCCATTTTTTCAAACTAGGATGTTCAAATATTTCTTTCCATTGAATCAATCGATTTTTATCTGGAGTAGCCCGTAAATAATTTAAAATACTTCTATCAAAAGGATTATCATTCAAATCCCCCATAACTAAAACATTCTTATTCCATTTTTGATTTAGTTTAGCTAATGACTCTTCGTCTTCTTTAAGATTATCCGGCATTTCTTTCAGGTAGTCTAAGGAAACTTTTAATAAGCTCTCCACTGCTCTTGCACAATTTTCAGCAACTGCTATTCTGAGAGGTTCTGTTTCAAAGCGACCTCCCGTTCTTGAGGGCCAATGATTTACTAATACATTCAATTCAGAATTGTTATTATTTATCACTGATAGATTTACTTGAAAGATATCGCGTGTTGGATATCTAAAATAGATATTGTGACTTTTTGCATCAATAAATTTGAAAACCTTTTTGGAATAAATAAGGCAGGTATCTATTCCTCTAATGTCCGGACTATCTGTATATTGAGCAATCTCATA
>JAREAI010000059.1:0-10699 GCA_029240435.1 Nitrososphaeraceae archaeon
TCACTCTTGGACGAAGCATATTTCTCATTACTGGATTTCTAGTAATTTTTGGCTGGGTTGGTATAGTAAGAGTTTCCAGAAGTCTTGCCATGCAAATAAAGAATTTACAATATGTTGAAGCAGCGAAATTAATGGGGCAGTCTGAACTAAAAATAATATTCAAACATATAATCCCACAACTTCTTCCTTTAACGTTTGCAAGTATTGCTATCTCAGTTCCTGCGGCCATTCTTGGAGAAGCAGCTCTCAGTTTCTTGGGATTAGGAGATCCTTCTATTCCTACATGGGGACAAATCCTACATGAAGCAAATACTGCTGGCGCTGCTTCTCGAGGTTTATGGTGGTGGATAATGCCTCCCGGAGTTATGATTGCTCTCACAGGGCTTTCATTTGTACTTATCGGTAATACGCTTGATTCTATTATGAATCCAAAAGCAAGAAAATTCTAATTTTTGTTATCTTTAGTTAGATACATCATTTTAATCAGAAATAAGCGATTAGCTGAATGTCTACATAGTTCCAATCTACAGCAAAACATATACAAACACCACAATCTGTTACTATCCTCAAAATATTGATTATATCAAAAAAAGAAGAGCAAAGAAGGTAACATGAAGAGAAAAGCTCTCATAAAAAATCTGAGGAAGTAGGAATAATGTTAAATTGATATAAGCCCTTCAAATGCAGCCAAAAATAGGCCGAAGAAAAAATTATTTAATATTATTAGTATTAGCAATTTTTCGGGTATACCTTCCGCTGGTAGAAATAGAATATAATGGCAGAGAGTAACGTTACTTTACAAAGCAAGAAGACATGTTATAATATTTCATAATAAAGATAACATTGTTTGTATCCAGAAATGGCATTGATTATCATTTAAACCTTAACTACTGGTTTTTGAAACCAGAACAATTCTAATACTAGATAAATCAATTTGTTTTCTTATAGAGAAATATTCTAAATTGTATGTTCTACTAATTAGATCGAATGTTTGATTACAGATAGAAGCTCCCGAGTAACCATAGTTCGGAGATACAATAATTTTATGAATACAATACGGCATTATCTAAATTGTGGATCGTCTTCTAAGAGGCGTTATAATGTAGAACATCACATATACGGATACTATCATGGAATAAGAGAGCCTATGAGCCACAATACACAACAAACCCGTAGAGAAATCAAATCGAAATTGCTGTTTTTACTGCCGCTCAGAGAGCTTCAACCACATGTCGTTATTGTTTTCAGTCATAGATATATATATTATAAAATATCGAAGCTTCTCTTTGAATTTCTAATGCTGTTATGCAAATTTATAGAAGATATAAAATTAATTGGAGAATTTTACCAGTAAAGCCACAATATACTTTCCACATACTAATGATAGTAATCCATACTCTGATCCCACTGTCGCATCTCTTAATACAAATACCATTAATATTTATCCATATGAAAATTATAGGTTTGACGATGGTTTCTAATTCATCGGTTGTAGGAAAATTATGCAAAATGTATAATGACTCTCGTCTAGCCATTTATAGACAAATTTATCAGAAAGGAGAAAACATTGAAACAGTATTAAATGCAATCCTTAAATGTTACAGGAAAATCATATGAAATTGGATAACAATAATCTCCTTCTTCACGTTATCGATTATTATCAGATACTATCAAAAAGCAGTGAACGAATAGACTAAAGTCAAATTAGTCATTGCAGTAGAAATGTCATTTCATCCAGAGAGTAATATACAAGTTAACCCCCAGCAAGGAGGATAATGATGCTGGGTTATGTGAATCAATTAAAGGCAGATGCGCAAGGTTAAATGATGAAGAATTAACAGATTTCTTGTACAATGTGAATGACATTACTTGCATATTTTTGGGATTCATAAAAAAAATTAAGAGCTATTATTATTATCCGTTTACTTGATGTGGATAATGTATAGGCAATTAAATCAATCCTTTGACATAGTAGGTTATCAGATCCTACCCTAATTATTTCAACAGATATGTAAAGTCATAATCTTACAAAGACTTGATCGAACTAAATTCATCGTTTCTATAACTTATATATATATATTTGATTCAATCTGTCGATTGATAATTATAATAAAGAGTAATTAAGTTAACAGAACTGATATCCAAACGCATTACTATATTAACTATATCCGAATAAGAAAAGCATTTGTATACATTTTACAACATTAAATCTATCAAAATTATATATCAGAAATTCTACAAAGAATCAACAAGAAAAATAAGATCCGAAATTTTTTGATACTGCCCTATCTCTTCCAGGCTGTGCGCATCACTTCCCAGATGTAATTTAACACCTTTTTTCTTGAATATAACCAGCCAATCATCTGGAGGCCTATGATACTTAGCATTAAGTTCAACGATCTTTTTATTTTTTACCATCAGAGAAGCCAACTGATCAACTTCTCTATTCTCAAGCGTAAATGAGGATTCTGGTGCTATATGTCCTATAACGTTGACGTCAGGATTTTCAATCGCTTTTTCAAGTGCATTTATCCAAATTTTTTTGCTATTGTATTTAGTATGAAAACTAGCTATCAGGAAATAATCTTTACTGTATTGTGCAGGACAATCTATTGAACCATCCTCAAGGATCTTTGCTTCAAAGCCATGGAGGATTTTCATAGTAGAATTATTATCGTAAAAATCTAACTCCTTAAGATACTTAGAAATCCATTTTGAATTTTTTCTAACGTGCTCAGTAAAAGCAAGAGTCTCTAAGCCAATTCTTTCTGCATGCCTTATGACGTTTCTTATTGTAAGATCCGATGCAGAATGATCGTTATAATTGCAGTGGACATGATAATCTTCCTTGAGGTTCAAAAGTATATTATTGAATTTCTACTAGTAAAATTTCAACTTTACGATTAGGAAAGAATGAATGCATATAAGCTATCCAATTATAATCAATTTAAGTATTGGTTGTGTACTTTGCCTAAGGTAATGATATCGGTCGTTCTCATCCCAGGTGCTTCAGCTCCTGCAGGTATAAACGCAATCAAGTCTTTAAGGATGGCTAACTTTAAGGGAAAAATTATTGCTACAGATTCAAGTCCTTTGTCTGCTGGATTTTTCATGGCTGATAGTGGTGAAGAAATGCCTGAAGCGGAGGATAACTCTTTTATAGACAGACTATTTGAAATTATAAAAGAATATAACGTTGAAGTACTCTTGCCGACTTCGGGATTCGATATTTATCCATATAGCGAAAATCGTAAGAAACTAGCAGAGATGGGAGTGCAAGCAGTTGTAAGCGACAGACATAACCTTGAGATTTGTCGTGATAAGATGTCGACTTACGAAACCCTTTCTAATTGTTTTGAACTTCCCTTCACGACTATGCAGCCAGATAGGATCAGAGCATTTCCCGTCATTGGAAAACCACGGTTTGGAAAAGGTAGCAAAAATGTTATTAAAATTGAAGACGAATTGGATCTCAGATATGTAACCTCAAAATTTGATGAAATGATATTTCAAGAATATCTGCCAGGTAACGAATTTACAATAGATGTACTATCTGATATGAATAAAGAACCAATAATGGCCGTTCCTAGATTGCGAATACAAACTAAGGCTGGCGTTTCTACCAAAGGAAGGATCGTAAAAGATCCAAATACTGAAAGAGAGTGTATGAATATTGCAAAACATGTAGGAATTAGAGGTCCATGCTGTATTCAGATGAAAGAATCAGCAGAAGGTATTCTTAAGATGATTGAAATAAATCCAAGGTTTGGAGGCGGAACAATTTTTACAACTTTAGCTGGAGCAAATTTTCCTTCAATGATTATTGATATGTTAAATGGAAAAGATATTGTTAAACCCACAGTTTCCGAGATCACATTAATTCGATACTTTGAAGAGATCGTGCTTAGAAGCGGTAAAAGAGAGTATTCTGGAACCAATTTGCTATCGAACTAACATTCTCTTGAATAGACTTATCACACGATATCTGCTCTATTTGTAGAGAGAGAATTATCTCACAAGGCCAATAGCCGGTTAGTTTCATAATTACTACAACAAATGCGGTTGCCATTCCAATTCCTACTAATATTGTGTCCCACCTTCTTTTCTTGTGTTTCTCTTTCTTAGTTTTTATTTTCTTTACATCTTTTTCCATTTTGTTTTTGTTTTTGTTTTTGTTTCTCATAAAAATCTTTTATTTTTTATTATAATATCTATCTATATACATGGTTTATTTCTAATAGTAATTGTCTGACACTCATGAGCCTCTGAAAATGGTAACGATAGTACTGTCATCAATCGTCGATATAAACAGACTCCATAACTAAATGACGAAATTGAGATATATTAAGCACATTATACACAATAAAGCTTCTGCAATATCACATATCTAAATAATAAGAATTCTAATTGCTTTGATAAACACCGAGACATTCAAGTATATTTTTGAAGCTATATACAGCGATTTTGTTATGAAATACAATAATATTTTGGTTATATAAGTAGTCAAGAAGGGGGGATACATATTATAACTAAATTCAGTATCAGGCTGTAGTAATACATAAGAGAAGATTCTTAAAAATTCATTATTTATATCCTACAAATAACTCTAGCGATAATAGACCTTCCAATTACAAATAAATGTTGTTAATATCCATACTGTGAAGACAGCGTACAATATCAGTTTTGAATACTTGCATCATAGAAACATATAACAAATTCGTCTCTGCTTGCTTGCTTCAATGAGTTTCCTTTAGGATGACAAGTATAAAGAAGAACTCGCAAACAAATTGTGTGCAAAACCAAGCGTCTAGTAATATGGAAGTCATTAGCCAAAGAACACTATCTTACTTTATCATGAATATTTATTAATTCAGTTTTTGATATTGTTTTTCTTCTATCGGGATTTAGAGGATATAAGAGATATCCGTGAGCATTTCATTGGTTAGTCCATATCTAAAGAATTTATGGCTAAGATGAAACTTGATTTAATAAGATATACACCCATCAATTAGGATTCATGTGGCCACATCATTTTGCGTATATCTTTTCCTATTTTTTCTAAAGGATGGTCTTCGATCTCTTTCATATATCGAGCAAAAGAATTTTTACCTTCTTTTCTATAAATTCCGACCCACTCTTCTGCAAATTGTCCTGACTGTATATCCTTAAGAACATTTATCATCTTTATTTTTGAATCTCTATCAATAATTTTGGGCCCCCTAGTCAATCCCCCGTATCTAGCAGTTTCACTAACACGATTATACATTCCTGTAATGCCATATTTATGAATAAGATCGACAATTAATTTTAATTCATGAAGACACTCAAAATAAGCAACTTCTGGTTGATACCCTGCCTCCACTAAGGTTTCAAATGCATGCATGACCAATGCGGAAGCACCTCCACATAAGTCGACCTGTTCTCCGAACCAGTCGGTCTCAACTTCTTCTTTAAAAGTAGTTTGAATTACTCCTGGTCTAGTGCTACCGATTCCTTTAGCCATAGCCAATACTCTATTCCATGCAGTCTTAGTATAATCTTGGAATACTGCGACTAATGATGGGGTTCCAAAACCCTCAGAATATAACTCGCGCACCCGTTGGCCTGGTCCTTTAGGTGCCACCATTATGACGTCAATATTCTTTGGTGGTTCTATCCACTGCCAATGAATAGCAGCTCCATGGGAGAAGCTTATTGCTTTATTTTCTCTAACGTGAGGAGATATCTCTTCTCTGTAGGTATTAGCCTGTTCCATATCTGGAATTAAAATGTGGATAATGTCAGCTCTAGCTGCCGCATCGCTAATCTCCACTACTTCATGATCATCATTCTGAGCCAATTTCCAAGAATTTCCATTCTTTCTTAAACCAACTATTACCTTTAGACCAGACTCCTTCATATTATTGGCTTGCGCTCGACCCTGAATACCATAACCTATTACTGCAATAGTTTCATCCTTAATTGAACCAAGATTAACTTCATCATCAAGCCACGTTTTAGCAGTCATGAGCATGAGTGAGAAATCGGTATATATATGCGCTATTATCTCAAAATAAGATGCAGATATATCAATTTGCCCTTTTTATGATGTTGCAATCATCCTAATTCAGACATTTAAAGACAAGTTATCCTTCAGTTTTTTTATAAGGGACTTTAATAACTCTACTCATGATTTATAGACTGTATATATCAAATACAGATTCTTTTAGTGCATCTCAGACATTCTATAATCACTCTTTCCTCAAGATGCTGTAAAATCTTAAATTTTTTCGAACCGCAATTAGGACAAACAGGGCATGATCTAGACCCTTTACCAAGATTTACCATCTTTGTGGATTGCTATCAGAATGAGATAGCATCTTAATCCTTGTGACACCTCCTATTTCTTCAATTATCTCAGCAACACCATTAGGAACTAGCTTCTGCCAATTGTCCCTTTTGGCTATTGTTTTCCGTATATAAGTCCCATTGTAGTACTTTTTTGATATGAATTGAGGTTTCTTGATTTTAACATTTTCTGCAACAAGGCTCCTGACAAATTGATTGCCAGAAAATAAGATATCAAAATGAGGAACCATTGATGTCAAATGCGCAAACCATCGTGCATTATTTTCATCATTGATAATCGGTACAATATAACATTTTGTAAGATCTATCCGTGCTTCCGATAGTGCCTGATGTATCATTAATATTCTCTCACCAGCAGTAAAAGGATCCTGAGATATATAGTTAAATTGTGCACTTCCTATAGCAATTATTAATTCTTCGCAATCTTCGAATATTTGTTTGACAAGCGAAAGGTGTCCTTTATGAAAAGGTTGAAAACGACCTACCATTATTCCACGTATTATTTTTTCATTCATCCTTTTTTCCTAATTTTGCTTTTTGTTGTTCAATTTCCGTATGTTCAATCTTACGAAAAAGAGGTTCAATAGTTCCAAGAGTATGACCGGCAGAAATTTTCAATTCTGATACAGATTGCCATTCTTGCTGATGTACGGCTCCCGACATACCTAATTGGGACCAGATCTTCTCGCTAGAGAATGGAATAAAAGGCTCTAGCATGATAGAAATCGATCTGACAGCGTTTACGGCAATATACACAGTTGTTGCAGCCTGATTGATATTGGACCATGGTTGTTTTTTCTGAAAATATTGATTAAAATGAGTCGTAAATTTCAGGATTCGTTTCAATGCTTTATCACACTCATTCTGAGATAACAGAGAACCAACTTCGGTAGAGATAAGCTTAATCTCGTCTATACTTGATAAGTCTTCTATATCATAACTAGTTGGCTGAGGAACTTTGTTATTAAACTTTTTCTGGGTAAAGGTCAATGCCCGATTAATAAAATTCCCAATATTTGCTATAAGTTCATTATTAATTTTTTCCAAGAAGAAATCCCAGTCGAAATTTATATCAGTTTGTGAGTATGGCGTTATTGATGCGATATAGAATCGCAAATAGTCCGGATTAAAAGCAGATACAAACTCTCTTAAACCAATATACCAATTTCTACTCTTAGAAATTTTTTGATTGTGAAGCATCAAATGTCCTCTAGTTGGAAGATAATTAGGTAGTTTGTACTCTTCATCTAATCCCATGCGCATCGCAGGCAAAAAAAGATAATGGTGATAAACTATATCCTTACCTATAAAGTGATAGATTTCCGAGTTGTTCCAAACCTCTTTGCCATTTCGTCCTGATTTTTGAATAAATGTTAAGAAAGTAGAAATATAACAAAGGTGGTTATCAAACCATCCATAGAATACTTTTCCTTTTGCTTCAGGTAATGGGATCGGAACACCCCACGATAAATCTCTAGTTATATCCCAGTCCTGAAGTCCTTCATTAATCCAATTGATTACATAGTTAGCTACATCACGTTGAAGATTCTCATTGTTTGTCAACCATACTTTGAGTTGATCGGAGAAATTCGAAAGTTTAAAAAAGTAATGTAAGCTACTCTTTTTTATTGGCGATCTGCCGCAGATACCACACATAGGATCCAATATTTGATACGGAACCCGACCGCATTTTTCGCATAGATCGGAATATTGATTTTCTGCTCCGCAATTAGGACATTTACCCATGACATACCTATCTGGCAAAAATTTGTTGTCAAACTGACAATAGAATTGAATTACTTCTTCTTTGTAAATGTGACCGTTATCATTAAGCTTCTTGAATACATATTGAACAAACTCCATATTTTCCACTGAACTTGTTTTCGAAAAAAAATCAAAAGAAATTCCTAGCGATTTAAAATCATCATAATCACGCTTATTCCAAGTATCCACGTATTCAGATGGTGTTTTATTTTCCTTTTCAGCTTTGATTAACACTGGAGTTCCAAAGTCATCGGAGGCACAGACGTGGTATATCTCTCTTCCACGAAGTCTTGAATATCTGGTAAAAATATCTGCCGGCAAATAGGTAGATGCAATATGGCCGAGATGAATTTCGCCATTAGCGTAAGGAAGTGCACTGGTAACTATAGCACTTGTAATCTTATTATATGGTTTATCTTGCACTAAAAATTCGTCAGAATCTGACTGATTTTAAGTTATCTCCTGCTAGAAATAACAAAGAGTCATGTATAATTTGTATGTTATTTCAATAACTATTAGAGACCCATCTTTGAACAAACGTAACAAGATCATTCTAAGTTATTAAGACAAGAAGTTACATCACCCGTTATGATGCTCGTTAATTTATATTCATATCTAATGAGACAGATTATACAGCAGAGCAGTATTTGGCAATTAATTCATAAGAAATGAGATCTTTACCTTATTATCTCTTGCAATAAATACCGACTCAAAAGTGTAAAGCATAATAAGATTTCAATAGAAATGTAGGTCAGACCTGTTAGTATTCTCATTACTTTTTTTATATGTTATTCGTTGTATCCTCCATTGTCTTACAAAATAGCAGATATCCGACTATCGCAGAATGGAAAATTGTCCTATCAGTGGGCTCGCGATCACATGGTAATACTTGATAAGATCAAAATCAAAAATGAAAAGAAAAAGCCACTCGCAGGATATAGAATAGGTTTTTGCCTTCATATTACAAAAGAAACCTCTGTTTTAGTGATGACGGCAAAAGAACTTGGTGCAGATGTAGCTTTATGCTCGGCAAATCCCTTATCTGTACAGGATGATATTGCTGCATTTCTATCTTCTGAAGGAATAACCATCTTTGCTTGGAGAGGCGAAACAAAAAGAGAGTACGAGGAATGCATTAATTCTGTCCTTAAATTCCGACCTAATATTATAACAGATGATGGATCTGATTTACATATCGCTGCTAATAAAACCAAAGTGAAAATATTTGGAGGTTCAGAAGAAACAACTTCTGGTGTAAAAAGGTTGAAGGCATTAGAGAGGAGAAAAAGATTAAAGTATCCTGTAATAGCGGTCAATGATGCTTATACAAAACATATGTTTGATAATAGATATGGTACAGGTCAAAGCACGATAGATGGTATTTTGAGAACAACGTCACTTTTCCTCCCTGGAAAACAAATTATAGTATGTGGATATGGTTGGGTTGGAAAAGGAGTTGCAGCAAGAGCTAGGGGCATGGGAGCGATCATTACTATAACAGAGATTGACCCCATAAAAGCAATTGAAGCAAATATGGATGGTTTCAATGTAAAACGATTATCGGATGTTGTTTCTATTGGTGACATATTTATAACATGTACTGGTCAAACACATGTTATTCGTGAAGAACACATCAAAAAAATGAAGAGCGGCGCTATCCTTGCAAATGCTGGTCATTTTGATATAGAGATTGATACAAAATATCTCTATTCCCAAGATAAATCTCCTGCAAGTGTTAGAGTAGACATAGATTGCTTCAATATTGTTGGTAAAAAAATATACCTTATATCGAAAGGAAGAGTAGTTAATCTAGTTGGTGCTGAAGGACATCCACCAGAAGTAATGGCCTTATCTTTTGCAAATCAGTTATTGTCAATTATCTTCATTTCAAAAAATTATCATAAGATGGAAAATAAGATATATAATGTTCCAAGAGAAATTGATCAAAGCGTGGCCAAATATGCACTGGATTCTATGAATATAGAAATTGATAAAATGACAAAAACACAAAGACTATACATTGATAAATGGGAGTAGTCATATTACATAAACTACTAGAATATCTATAGAAAATTATGACTTTATATCTTTGATTATTTTCTCAGCAGATCTTGCAAGGCAAAAAATAATGAGTTATACAAACTTAATTCTCTATGTTTACATTATTATTTATGGATACAGTTCAATTGTGATAACATCAGATAGTTTATTATTATTAAAACAGCGATAAGATGGCCAGATAATATAATGCATTCTGCTAACAATACTGGATTCTGCGGGAACTACATGACGCAGCTATAATTTATTATCTTATTCTCTATATTATAGTCAACATCTCAACATTCTTGTAAGACAAGATATAGAGTGTTGCCTTTTTTTATTTAATTCTATCTTAGTATAATATTTAAAAAAGAATAGAAGATATATGACTAGAAAAGGAGCAGTAAGATTTGTTCGATTAGTTAGAAAAGCAAACGATGTTATGATAGCTTTACTATATTAGTAGACTAATAATGATTGAAGCAGATGACGCTATTAAGGTTATCGATACGGTGGCCAAAAATCTGATGGGCGTAGCCATGAATAA
>JAREAI010000318.1:0-5618 GCA_029240435.1 Nitrososphaeraceae archaeon
GAAGAGGCCAAAAAGATAAGAGATGTTATCATCGCTGATACAGCTACTACTGCTAACAAAGACAATGATTTCAATAATAATAATAATTCTTTATTATCAATTCAATGAACACAATATAATTGCCAAGCTGAAAGTAACGATGATTTCTATATTAGGATTACCAAATTAAGCCATAAATAGAGAACTATAAATAATTATTTTGAGCTCACTACCATCTCATTATAGGTTATTATTTCGCCAAAAAACTGGCTTTGATATGCTTTCTTCTTCTTCAAGAATAGATATATTGCACAGTAATAACATATAGACATGGCTCAAACGCTTTGTGTCAAATGTGGTTCAGAGCTCAAAGTATCTTCCTCTTGTCAGCTTTGCCAGGAGCCTTTAACTTTTGCATGTACCTCATGTGAGTATATTACCGAAGAAAAAGTTCATACCGATTGTAGGAATGCGAAAGTATTAGCAAAAACAGCAGGTACAAAAGAAAAAGAAGAAGAAGCTGCTGCTACAACAACAACAGCATCTAGACCTACAAGTAATAGAAATCAAGAAGAGGCTATTGTTGATAAACATAAAGAAGAAGAAACGGTTAATACACAGCCACGTTCTGCACCACCTTATATGACAACTAAACAAGATAATAAAAATTTCAATAATGTCAATCCGTTTGTTGCAAGCACAGCAATTTGGCAAAGCTTGATGACCTATTGGTTTAATGCTTATGCAGAATTTCTTAAATCTGCACCAAAAATGACTGAAGATTGGTATAATATATTTTGGAAGCCTTGGTTAAATTGGGCATCGAAGCAGCAGCAGCAGCAGCAGCAGCAGCAACAAGGACAAGACAAGGTGGAATAAGCTCTGATCAACCAAGTAGCAGATTTAAGATAAAGGATATAAAAATCCCAAAAGTCATAACTTCATAATATATAGGAGCAAGAAATCAATGAATCTTGTTTGAGAGCATCAGTTAAATTGATGTTCAATTAGAAGGCCATGAAACCTTGTTTTTTCTATTCAATACAAAAAAAGGGAGGTGTGCTGGTCTTTCAACTCTAATACATTGTTTAAAATCTATTATATAACTATCAGACCGTTGTAAGTCACATTGATGTAACATAGCCATTAATGAGTGATATTGCAGAACAAAACGCTACTACTATTAATCAATCAATCTGCAATATCGCCTTTACAATTATCATAAATTTCTGATTCTTCTTTTCAATGTGTATCATTTTGATTAGCTAGGTTTGGAAATGTACATGAACATTGCGGCGATGATAATGTAGGAGTAGAAGAAGCGGCCGTGGTATTTATAGCATTATTTGTCAATGCTTCCACAAGGCTTTCATACTGCTTTTCGGTCAAATGTAATATGCCATTCTTATCGGCTTCAATTTACGTGATAATGTTGCTTAATGTTACTGTTGTCATCTGTGTGTTCGCCATCGTTCGTGGCCGGTATATTATAAATTAATTTAATCATTTGTGCATCAGCTTTTAACGTCTTAATTAGTGCCACGAATGATACTGATATTAGTATTTTATTGTCGGATAAAACAGCTTTAACATTTTCTTTGGCGACTTGCTTTACCTTAGAATAGTCTTCTCCATTTAGTATATTCGCGATCAACTTCTCTAGTATATCCCTTTGAGCAGTAAGTTCTTGTACTCTTTGTTCTGTTCTCTTGCACTCTTGTTCAGAAGAGAATGCAATTTTATCTAAAAGTGATATTTTAAGTTCCAAAGCCCTTATGTCATTTGCTAATCGTTGTATTGTTGTTTATTTACTTCATCGTTTACCTGTTTATAGAGACTTTCCACATGCAGAAATTATGAATAGCAAATCTCTACAACATCAATAACTTGATTCTTTTTCACCGTCCGAAAGTTACCATCTAAAGGGGCTATAAGATCGCTGCTTTGCTGTATGCTTCATCCGTTGCATTTGTAAATTTGAGGATGTTCTTGCTGTTGTCACTACCACAACTATATACAGAAGAAGATTACCTTACTCCTTCTTCTTCTTCTTCTCGTATCCCCGCCATAAGATTGAAAAACATTAGTTAGTTAGTTAGAGTCTGTCTGTTCTGGGTTTAAACTTTATTAATTCCTCATCACATTAGTGATTAATGGATTATCAAAAACTGCAGGTAGATATTATGAATATTGACCCAAAGATTCGATTAGTCACTATATGTGACATCAATGGCAAAGTAATGTTCTCTGATCACCGTCAGGGTGTAAAGAATTTGCTTAGTCCAGAGGAAAGCAAAGAATCACTTGAACTTGCTGCTAATTCATGGAAAATACGCAGCAAACTTGCACCAAAGATTGGAAAAGGAAAATACGTACGTATCACTATGCCACTAGGCGACGATCATCTTCTCTATGTAACCACAGAACCGGAAGCTGATCATTCAAATATAATCAATAGGGTTTATAGCTTAGAGGCTGAATTAAAGTAATAAGTATTGACGACAATCAGAGTTTTCTACAGTAGTAGTAATAAATAAAAAGGTTATTTGAGTCATAAATTTCTTCTTATCTTCTACACTGTTTGTAGTGATATGCTAAATCTTTTGTGGAGTTAGCTTTATGCATTTTCACTTGAAAATAATTAATGTTAATTATAGCATCCTAAACAAACAAATAAACAAACAATACAACTAAACAAAAATTATTTGCTTGTGTAAACTATAATACAAATAACGTTCTAAATTGGCTGCTAATGAAAAAAGAAGTATGGTTCTGTGGAAGACACATATTCATTCATTCTTTGTGAAACATGTTATTGGTGTGCTCTACAGATTTTGATAAATCTAGGTTACCTACTGAGAAATGTCTTATATGCTTAAACATGGAAATGTCAAGCTTTTCCTATTGCACGCAATGAAGTTTTTACCTTTAATTATAACAATAAACGTGGAATAGAGTTAGAATTTAGACCTAGGAGAATTAAGAAGAACAAGTAAAAGCCAACACAATAAGATAGTTTTGACAAAGTAAAAAGATATAATTTTTTATTCTAGCACTCTTGTTTCTTTCTCTGCATGAACCTCTATGAAATGTCTATTGTTATTATCGTCATCTTCCTCTCTCCATCACTCTCTGCTTTGTGCTTCATATCTTATCTAACATAGCCCGGCATACTCTAAATAAAATGAATGAATCATCGGCAGCTGAACTCATTAGAAAATTTTGTATATTAAATTATTTATTAGTTTGATGACTTTAGTATTCTATCATGACTTAAGGATAACAGAAGACATGTGGCTATATTATGTAAGGTTTGTTAGAATCCTGGACAAAGGTTTTGAATATATTCTAGGTGAAACATGAGCACGGTTAGCTTTACTAATGTTTATGAGATCTTCTATTCTTTATTTTGGTCTTAATATTATTATTAGAATAACGCTCATATTGTGGCAAATTCCGTATAGTATGAAACATAGAATAACTCTAATTTGTAATTTAGAATTACTGTCACTCATAATATCACAAAGACCATGACTATTTCTTTGTGAAGATGATGGCATTCCTTATAACGTATTGTTTGATTAAAAGAATGATTAGGAAATGATCGATACGATAGGTGGAACAGTAGTCATAGTATCAGATCAACATAAAGCTGTAGAATTCTATACTCAAAAACTTGGATTTGAACTTAAAACAGACATGTTCTTTGGTAGTAGTAGTAGTAGTAGTAGTAGCGGTATACGATGGGTTGAAGTTGCACCAAAAGCATCACAGTCAACAATTAGCCTTATGGTGGCAAATGCCCAATTGATGTCAAATGAAGGAGAGATCGAAGCTGCAAAGAAAGGTATTGGAACAGAAACTGGCATATGGTTTTATTCAGACGATATAACGTCAACTTATGGAGAACTTAAGAAAAAAGGAGTTGATATTTCTGCACCTGAAAAGCAGGAGTGGGGAGGTATAATGTCTAAATTCAAAGATCAAGATGGTAACTCTTATAGTCTCATATCATTGCCGCCACCAACGTAGGAAGATTAAGCTATGCAGTGCAGGCCATTCGTTTTAAAGAGATAATCTAAATACTCGATTAGCAAACATAAATTATGGTCAGAATAGAAGAGCGAGATGACGTGAGAAGAATACTAGAAGCCTTATTAAATGAACTTACAGAAAGAAAAATATTAGAAAATAGCACAGTTCAAAATATAGTTAATGAAGGAAAAACCTAGTTAATAGCCTCAAACCATTGTTTTTGGTTCTTCATTCTAAAGATGTTCTAAACGGTTGTTCTAAAATTATTCCATCATCCAGATTCTTATCATCAAGACAGTAGAGGCGCTAATTGCTATCTATCTATCTATCTAACATTTTTTGTATTCCTTTAATGGCAGTATAAATATATACTATATTTATGTAAAAAAAGTTGAAGTTACAACAACCTTATTGCATAAGAGGTAAAAAAAGATTGGATATATGACTATAAGGAAAACTGAAATATTTTGGATGTCACCTTGTCAAATTGACAAACAAGCAAACCCACACAAACAAAAATATATACACATACACATATTCCTGCATCTATCTATGCAACCTTATCAATAGATGAAGATGAAGTATAAGGTAAAATTATGTTGTCAGGTAAAGACAGAGAGAAGATGAAGTTTGCGGAAAAAAGAAAGACATGGAGTATTTTGCCGTGAAATAACGACTTGTATTAAAGCCTACAATACAATGCTAGAAATGAAAGAGAAATATATATCTAAAATCATTTAATAGCATAATATATGTGTGTGTAAATTATTATCACTGACTATTTGCAGCTTGCATCCTTTGGACTAGTTTATACATATTGTTATGACATTGACATTGGCAAATTTTTGTTGATTTTGAACCATTGATAATTTCTATTATATCACCTTCACATAAGTCATGCTCGTTTTGGATACACTTTTCAGATTTATCCACCATGTATATTATCTTTGGTGAAATTTAATGATTATCTTTTTTTATATAAGACTAAATTCAGTAGATGGCTTTAAGGTGTTAGATCTAAAGAAAGTAATAGAATAGAGAAAATAGATCTGTCAAACTAAATGAATGTCTGATAGTATAGTTATTATTTCTCTGACTTTATTTATTTAAACTATTGTTCATAGAAAAGGGAATAAAACTCAGGCTTCCAGTGCATAGAGATCAGGAAGCAAAAAGTATGCCAAAGCTGAGAGACGTAAAAGAAATAAGCCACAGGCATAGATATCGATTAGGAAGATGTGTTATTCTTCTTTGTTCTCTATAATCCTTTAATTTAGTATCTACTATGTAATAGTAATAATAATAATGGATTGTTGTTTTGAGTTGGGTCTAATGTAATGGCTATTATCGATAATATAGATAGCATTGATATGATAGTGGCGGATTTATTCCTAATACCAATAAAAAAGTGTGAACATTTAACTTAATGGTTATAAGTTAAAAAGAGAAATATATGGGTACAAGCATGTAAAAATAACCAGCAGAAAAAAAGAGAGAGAGGTGCTATAATTTAGTAGATACAGGACGACAACATCAACAGACGATTCTCAATTTGTATAATTCTGGAATTCTACCAGATATAATTGCAATGCAGCTAGACATTA
>JAREAI010000060.1:0-10695 GCA_029240435.1 Nitrososphaeraceae archaeon
TCATCATCGCTGTCACATACACCGACGATTTACTCCTATACAACGTACTACAAGCAACGATAATACTTTACTGATAGAACAAGTAATCTGGATGTTGAGTCTTTTGTCATAATTATCATCAACCAAATTTTCTAGCCATAAGGTATTTATGGAAAAACTTAGGATGCTGATGAACTGTTTATTAAAACCAGGAGTAGCTATAATTTTATTTGCATAAGATCCATTTTCCAATTTACTAGTTACTATAATAACTTGTAATTTATCCTGATGCTGCAAACATACCATTGAGTTATTTAGAAAAGTAAATATAATAGTCAGAGTGAATTTGATTTTTTTGTTACTTAGATTGTAAAGGACAATAATAACACCTATCGCCACTTTTTCTCACCTTTGATGATTTTATAGAACAAGTCTGCCATAACTGGTAACTCCAGATAATCTATAAGTATCGCGATCCATGCAATATATAAAGGAAATTCTACCAAGCGAGTTTCAAAAAATGCATCGTATACTATTTCATCAGTAATCCAGAATATGTGAACCACTTGTACTGCGAGCAGTGCGAGAAATAAAGAATTCTTCCATGAATTCTTTTGATGTTTGTAAACACTTAGCGAATAAAAGGTAATTCCTGAAACTAATGCAGGAATTTCAATATAATCTATTACCACAAAAACAGGTAAAAGAACTTTAGGAAATAAAAGGAAGCTCTCTCCATATATTCGCTGAAGAACTACGTCTGTAGTAAGCCAGTATAAATGAAGCAATTGTAAAGAGATTAAGATAAAGGTTATCTTTAGATTTAGATTTTCATATCGATACCAAAAATTGACAATCTTCTGCATAGCTGTACTCATATATGACTGGCAATTAAGTTATTATAACCAAAGAGGATGATCAATAATATTATAAGTAAATTATAGAATAAGAGTTTACAATAAAAATACTTTTAATATAGCATAATCATAAAGATATTAGCCTCTCTTAATACAACACAACAGTAGAACACTTCGATTATCAAAGAGAGAGAATCATGCTTCATGATTATGAAGTCTGTTTAGTTTCAGCGTTACCATCTACTGGAATTGCCTGGAAAATTTACCTATTTGTTCTTATGCTATTTACGCCAATTCTTGCTAACTTACCATCTATAATACCAAGAAATCAATACAAAAACTATGAGCATGAGTAGGAATAATGCCTGTATAATTGGCATCACTTCGAGAAAGTAATCAATCAACAGAGCTATAGTGGCTGATACAAGTAGCAGTAACAACCACAAAGTAGATTCGTATGGCTTGTTGGAGCTGTCAATCACTAGGCAGAGATAATGGGTATATTGGAATTTAACTCTGTTCATGGACTTGATTATTATTTATTATATGATTATTATTATTAGAAAAGCATTATATTTACTATCTCTATGAACCGCATATGATTAGAAAGGGGCTTTGTATTCGTGTCTGTTCTTTACTATTAGCGGAATCCAATGTGTCTTTGATGTTAAATATATTTCATGATAATTACAAAAAGAGAGGTTTGGTTATGAATGTATTATTTTATTATAGATTGTCAGCCATATCAATGAAATTATTTACTAATTTGTCTGTAAATGTCTCATTATATTTATATAGTATCTGATTAACTAAATTTCTGTCTATTATTGTATACAGCTGATATTCCCCATAGTGAATTGATATAACACTATCCTCGCAAAGTCTTCTCAGATACCACGATATAGTAGATGGTGCTTTCTTTGAATATTCTACAATTTCATCAAAAGTACATAAATCATGTTCAAGTATGAATATTATTATCGCCCTTTCAATACGAATTCTCAAATGTGCGATAATACGTAATTCTTCAATCGGAATGACAATAGAATAATATCTTGTCGCCTTTTTCTGTCTTATAGTATTTATCTGTCTCATTTCTTCGAGTATTTTCAGGTGGTATGTCAAAACGCCATTTGATAGACGTGTTGATCTTAAAAGCTCTCTGTATCTAATGCCAGGATTTTCATTTATACATTTTAAGAGTTTGTTTTGAATATCATTTAATTCATAATGGTAATTATTTCCTATAGTATTAGCAGCAGGATTATTTATTTTCATATTATAACCCCATATTTACTTTTAATATTGCTATGCTAAACAAAGTTAACATTGTCAAGAGAATTACATGTGGTAATTCTATATGAACTAATGGGAGTGCAATCTCTTCTATATTTTCAGTTGCGTTAAAAAGATATAAAAATTCAGCTATTATCAGAGAAAAAAAACCAAGAGTCATAAAAAATATTCTTGTACTTTTTGTCTTTTTGTATGCAATCATAGATACGACAGTAAGGAAAATGGCTATGGTGAGACTGATTATATGCAATATAATATGATAAATCATAGATGGATGATTAATATGTGGAATAATCACTGGCATAGATAATATTGCTAGTACCAGAGCAGATACTACGATTAATAACTTAGGCTTGCTAGTTAATACATCCTGTATAGAAGCCTTTTTAGATTGCATATATATATTATATAATTTATAATAAAATCAGCTATTAAAAGTAAATTGGTACAACTATCGAATTAGTTCGATGCCTGTACTAGATCGCTTAAATAATTTTGAAAATAGCATTAGTGCAATGTTCAGACCAAACCTCTTTTTACTTGGTGCAATTGCTACTGCTACTGCTGCTGCTATACTTGTTTCTTCAACAGGTATTCAGAATGTTGCATTTGCGCATCAAAGACAATTATTCACAATTGGAGATAAAGATTATTTGTTTGTAGTTGGATCTTTGAATGAGCCAATCTTTGTTGATGACAAATCAGGTGTAGAATTTGCTGCCTACTGGCCTAATGCAACAGATCCTTTGAATTCTGATGCAAATGGAACAAGACCCATTGAAGGACTAGAAAAAATGTTAAAAGTAGAGATATCTGCTGGAAATAAGAACAAGACACTAGACTTTGAACCTGCATTCAGAGAGCCAGGTAATTATGAAGCACCATTCTTTCCAACAGTAGAAACTACATACAACTATACTCTATTTGGTGATATTAACGGTACCGCATTTAGAGCCACTTGGACCTGTAATCCAGCTGGAGGTGAGTCAGAACCTATGTCAGACAACTCCACAGTTCAGATCTCAGAAGGAGTTACAAGAAAAGGATCGATAGGAGGCTTTGGATGCCCTCAATCAAAAACTGATGCTGGATTCCCAGAACCATTTATGTCAAATAACGAAATAGTAAACAAACTAGAACAGCTTGAAAATGCCACTAAAACTCAATGAATATAGAAATACTAAATGGATATACTAACAGTACACACATATATCATCTTTCTTCTTTTTCTTATCTTCTTGATATTAAATCAAAGTCTTTGTTATGCTATTTTATAGTCAACATCAACATTTTAAGAGGAGTATTTCAATTAATGATAAAGGCGCATAAAGAATGATAAATCAAAGAGCTAAAAAAAGATTGGTGCCTTCAAATAAAAATATTATCTTATTACTATTAGTTATTACTATAGTTACATTTTCATCATTTTTCTACGATGAATCATATTTTCTAGCTTACTCACAAGAAGGAAGTGATGGTAGCAGTGGTGGTTTAGAGTATCAGCCTCAGACAGAAGCAGTTACTTCTACTTATGATGGTTTGTTGAAAGTACCTTTAATAATATCCCAGGCAGCAATAGTTGGCGGGGTATTTAACCATATATTTTTTCAGAGAGTGCTTAATAGAATAGATACAAAGTATAGAATTAACATAGAAAATAATAATTTGCAATCCCAGAAAAAATTTTTTATCATAGTGGTATCATGTGGTATCGCTATATTAGTTACTGGAACTTCTTTAATATATTTACAGGCATTTAGTTTATCTATAGATCTTAATACTGATGCTACAACTACTTTTACAATTTTGACATCTACCGATGTTGGAACAGTTTGGATATTACGGATTATTACTGCTTCGATAATAATAGCATCTTCTTTTCTATATTATATATTGGAAAAGATGAAAATAAAAAAGAAAAGAAGAATCGTACCATCATCAGAAGAAGAGCATCATGATATTCAAATAGAAAAAAAGAGAAGGAGTAGTTTTTCAAGAATATTGTTGTATGCTATAATAATAGCTGGTGCGATATGTATCTTCTCAAATAGCCTAGTTAGCCACAATACTGCATTAACATTTCTTCCATCCTTAGCTATATCCATGGATTGGTTGCACTTTATGGCCGTAGCCATCTGGATTGGAGGATTATTTTATATTTCAGCTGTTCTTCTTAATATAATAAGAACAACTGCTAAAGCTAAGACTAAATTTGAAAACTATTCATCAGCTTCAATTAGATCTGATAAAATTGAGAGTGCTTATTTTCTTGCTTTATTGCTACCGCATTTCTCAGTAATTGCAACAATATCGCTTGGAATAATTGGGATAACAGGTCTGTACATGGCTTGGATCCATCTTCATACTGCAGAAGCACTATTTGAAAGTTCATATGGTAATATTTTGATAATTAAATTGTCTGCCGCTCTACCCATGGTAATTCTTGGTGCGTATCATCAACTAAAACTACATCATAGCCTTGTGGAGGTAGCAAGTATGAGCATAAACACAGGAGGAAGAAATAAAAAATCTCCTTTACTTAATTCTGTTAATAATAATAATATTTCACTAGATATATATGCAAAATTTAAGAAAACGATCAAAATAGAATCCATAATCGGAATTGGTGTGCTCTTTGCGGCCTCATTTCTTACAATAACATCACCCCCACATTCTTCTACAATGATGAGCCATGGACAAGTCGCACCATTTATGACGCAAACACCATTGTCTGAAGGTTCAAGCGATTTAAATGAAATACCAATATCACTAGATTCATTTGCTATATTGACAATCGTCTTATCAGCAGTAGTTGGTATGGGTAGTGTTTTTTACTTACGAAAAAGCAGACAACAACTAAAAAAGACCGCAGAGTATCTTCAATATTAGAGCCGGTTACTTAATTCTATCTATCTATAGATATATATATATAGTTTATACAATAATTTTATTATGATGGCAATGATATTATAATTTTTAAACAATTGTGATATGGAGAGAAATACTTAGCATATTACTCATTGTTGATAACATAAAAATAACAATTTAGCGATTCGATTATTGGTATTTATAAATTAGCTATTGACAATGGTCAATCTAGCCCTCTCTAATTGTCTCTTTGAAACTATAATTCAGATCATATGCGCCACTCCTTTGTGCTGTAACCTTAATATCCCACTCTCCAGGCTGACTTAAATAACCTCCTGTTACACTGTATTGGCCTTCTCCTTTTTTAGCTAAATTTGCAACTATAGGTCCTATATTAGATTCTGTGTTTGTAAATTGCATAATTACATTTGTTATATTTTTGGCTGGATTGCCCTGTTGATCCGTAAGAGTTAGATTAAATGTATTTATTCCAACAGAAAATGGCGTTATTGCATTTTTCAAATTTACATTATCTATTGTCGCCTGCTCAGAAAATGTTTTATTTTCACTCACAGAGTTTAATGATGATTGTTGTGAAGGTGATATGCTAAATACATATGAACCTTTAGATATATGACCATCGTCTCTAGATAAGGCAAGCCATGAAACAGTATATACTCCAGATGAAAGTTTAGATGTATCTAATGTGACAATTGCTTCTCTATTATTAAGCTCGGAAATTGTATAATCATTATTGTCTACTCTCACATTCTTTGAGTTTGTTACATGTATATAGCTGACTTTTGGTTCAGGCCTTTCTGAAAATAATATTGTTACTTTTGATGGTAACGACCGCTCATTAACTTGTTGTATTATTGAATTTGCAGCAGGAGAATATGATACAGGATTTGCATGACCATATGCATTATTTTCTAAAAGTAATGTTGCAATAAGAAAAATAATAAGTATTCCAGCAAGAGTATTCCTTGTCAGTAAAAAAGAAGAAAAATAATTTTGTCGCATATTATAGATAAATCTAAACATAATTTAAATTAATAAGTTTCATAGTTCATTCGACGAATGAACTATAAAATATAAGTACAACATGCATAATCTTTCTCTAATGAAAAATAAAATAATGTTTTCTGTTGCCTTGTTGGCAATTGTAGCATCTATGTCATTTATGACAATTGGATCTTCTACTATAGTTGCCACAGCACAACAAACGACCAGTACCATGGAACAGAGTGAAGGTCAGACTAATGCTACAATTGTTAGAGACTCTACTGCATTTCTTCTATCAGGAGAAATAATTCCAGCAGAAAGTTTCATACACCTATACGATAGTACACCTGATGCAATAGCGTTGGGTCATTTGGCTGCAAAGATCCCATGTGATGAGAATTCAAATTCTACATTGACAATACTCACAGGCTCGGCACCAGACTTTCAACCAGCTGAGTTAGAATTAGTTCAAAACTTATCAACCCCAGGTGAACTATGTTTGTATCATGCAGACTTGGAATCTACACAAGGAGGAGACATAATAACAGATATAGCAATTCAAAATCCAGATGAAGAAGAAGATGTAACATTTCCAGATACAAGTACTGTTGTTATAGGCATTAATAGGATCTTGCCTGGTGGTGCTCAAGAACATGCTGGTGAAGAATAAGAAGTATACAAACCAAGGAACAAAATAGTAACTTTATCACAACAAACCTTATACTCTTCTTTTTTCTTCTTAAAAATCAGTTTATGTGAAAATATTTATGGGTATATATGGGATTACATTAATTAAATAAATAATGTCATTCGTGGCTATGGTATCTATATTGGCTTTAATCCTACAAAGCGGAGTTTACCAACTTTTCTTTAGAAAATGAAAGCCGTATAAAGTAAAATCTTACATGCATTATATAGCCAGATAATATGAATTCCCTGATTTAGGAAGTCTTTTTTTGGATCTGCTATATACCTTTTATATCAGAGAACTTATGGATAGTGTCAGGATATTGGATAATTTACGGCCAGCAATTATCATTAGAAATATTCAGGAGGACGATGTACCTAAAATAGTCGCTTTACAAAAGAAATCATTTCCTGATGTGGCTGCTGGAATGATATTGGCCCCGTCCTTTCTTGAAAATCATATTCGCGTATTTCCTGAAGGTCAGTTTTGTGCAGAAATAAATGAAAGAATAGTTGCATCTGCATGCAGTTTAATAATCTCACTAAAACCCGAATATGCAGAGCATACATGGTATGACATTGTTGGAGATCGAAAATTCACAAGTCATAATCCTAAAGGCGATAGTCTTTATGCAGATGATATCTCGACTCACCCTAATTTTCGATGTCTTGGGATAGCAACAATGCTTTATAATATGAGAAAGGATCTAGCCATAAAATTGAATTTAAGGAGAATAATAGGTGGAGGTAGACTGCTCCAATATTATGAATATGCAGATAAAATGTCAGCTTTAGAATATTCACAAAAGGTAATAAAAGGAGAACTAAAAGACCCTGTCCTTTCATTTCAGTTAAAAAACGGATTTAGATTTATTAAAATACTTCCTAATTATATTCAAGATACTAGCTCACTGAATTACGCCAGTTTCATTGAATGGTTAAATCCCAAATATCGGTAGTGATATTTTTATCATTATAGATTGTCATGTACATCTTAACTATTACGAGTATACAAATAAACTTTCACTAGAAGAAAGATTAACAGCATTACTAGATGTCATGACTACAAACAATATTGATTATTCTATTATTCTATCATCTTATAAGGTTGATGTGGATAGACCTTCGACAGCTCAAATTCTTGATATCACAAAAAAACATGATAATCTTGGAGTTGTGGCCGGGTTTTCAATTGATAATCATACTGATGAAGATTATCGAAATTGTAGAATATGGTTGAAAGAGGGTTTACTTAAAGGTGTCAAGCTTTACTGTGGCTACGAACATTACTACCCATTTGATAAAAGATATCAAAGAGTGTATGACATGTGTATGGAATTTGAAGTTCCAGTCATGATTCATACTGGCGATACGTTTTCAAGAAAAGGTAAGATTAGATTTTCACATCCATTGAACATAGATGATGTTGCTGTTGACAATCCTGATCTAAAGATAGTAATGTGTCATTTAGGAAATCCCTATATCCTTGATTGTCAGGAAATCCTGTATAAGAACAAGAATGTCTATGCGGATATTTCAGGATTGGTTTTTGGCAATTTTACTGTACATTCCAGAAAATATATGGTTAACAAAGTGACAGAGCTATTGACTTATGCCGGTGAACCACATTATCTTCTATACGGAACAGACTGGCCAATTTCTAATATGAGTTCCTATCTTAATTTTGTTGAAAAACTTAAGCTCAGTTCCCAAATAAGAGATCTTGTAATGTTTAGAAATGCAAAGAATCTCTTTAGAATCTAAATTTATTATCTATGTGTTTCTATTTTATTTAAGATGAATTTTATCATAGTGATATTATTGAGTCTTTCATTATTAGCCAATATATATTGCATTCCAACACAGCTCCTCACTGAATTACGCCAGTTTCATTGAATGGTTAAATCCCAAATAATACTGCGCTTATAATACTAAAATAAATATTAATGCATAATCATATCAAAATACAAAATACAAAAAGAAGATCTCACAATGGAGCATTCAAAACCAGTAATATGAACAGAGGAGATAGATATATGTGCTTGATCACAAAATTCAAAGAATCCATTAATAGATAGTTCTATCTTAATTCAAAAGCAATATTTCAATACTTAATTGTAAATATTATTATTCTACCTTTTTTCTTTGCATGTTAAATACTCTATCAAGATCTAATCCTGAATGTAGTATGTCTCCCATCTCTACAGTATATGATCTTTGGAAGAAAGAAGAAAGAAGAAAAAAGCTTGAATTTAGCTGATACCTTTCTAAATCTTTCTCACAAAGTATATACATACAGAACTTGACTGAGCATTGCATATCTCCGTGGGTTTATCTGGTAAAAGGGCCTGCTACAGTAACTTTAGCAGGTACTGCTTATGTTTTAGGAAAAGACGTCTCTCATAGCGATGTATCAGTGGAAGCTGGTAAGATTTTACCATTTGAGATTGATTCTCTTTGCCAAATTAACATAAACTTAGACGAAGGTGGCGAAAGTTGGCTCGCAGACCACTATAGTGCTGGTACAACAATGTGGCAAGAGATCGTTAATAAGATTTTAATTGAAAAATTTAGAACAATTTTATTGATAGGCGATACCGATACAGGAAAGTCCTCACTAGCAACCTTTATTGTAAATTTGGCACTTAAAAAAAACCTTAAACCAGCAGTTATTGACGCAGATATGGGGCAGGGGGATTTAGCTCCACCTACTGCCATAGGAGGCACAATAATCAAAAATCCGATAACAGATCTGAGAAATCTAGATGCACAATTCTTCGAATTTATTGGAAATACCAGTCCAGTTGGATTTGAAGATGTCACAATTAATGCCATCAAACAAATTGTTAAAAAAATTACAACAACTGAGTCTGATATTTGCATAATTAATACCGATGGTTATATACTCAATAATGGTATCGATTACAAAGTAAAGATGGCAAAAAAGTTACGATCAGATTTAGTTATATGTCTTGGTGAGAAATGTGTATTCGAAAGTTTTAGATCAAAATATTTATCTCTTGTTTTACATAGCAAAGGTCCTACTAAAACCATAAAAAGTAGAATTGAACGCAATCAGCGAAGGTTAAATCAATTTCTTCGCTATATTGATGGCAATAATAATAATATTCATAAAAATGTTACCATAGGAATAAAGAGCATTAAAATCGTATATAGAGGTATAACATATTCCAAAATACTGAAAGACACACATGGTCTTTTACAATTAGGTAAATACTTTCGAATAAAACCATGGAACCTTCAAGGCATGTTTATAGGATTAGGGTTTAAAGAAGATATTGTTGGATTTGGTATTATAAAATATGCATCTGCCTATAAAATATCTATCCAGACAAAAATTAATTACTTTAACAAGATTTATCTCAGTCATTCTGGAATAACAAAGGACAGGACCCTAGAATTTAGGATAATCATTTGAAGAATCGACAAAATCAATTATTAAAGTTCTTGCTTTACCAATTGCATTTTCAAGTGTATATTTATAATCTATATATATATACACACTTCAAGAGGATGATCAGTATTCCTCTTAAGAAGACAAATAACAGGAAGAAGAAGAAGCAGCAGCAGATGATCAATGCTTTGTAGTTAATTCAAAAACTAAACATCATCTACTATAATGGAATGGCTTGATCTTGCCGTTGAGCAAAGGATCTTTAACTATTTTAACTATTTTAACTATTTTAACCTATTACACTATAGGACGATTATATCTCAGCCCTGATTAATATAGTAGTAGAACAAGTCAAACGACGGTTCTGTTTTCCTGGAGTTAAATGGATAAATTAATGGTCGTTGGTGGTGGTGCTAAATATAAAACAATTATCAGTTGATTTCATAGTTTCAGATGCTATTATTGCTGTTGTTGTTGCTGCTGCTGGAGCACTATATCTCTGCCTTTTGGAATTAATTCTCGCTTTAACAAGTCCCGTTCTATAGATACTCTTCCTGGACCAGTCAATAGGAGACTGATTGAAATTGC
>JAREAI010000319.1:0-3382 GCA_029240435.1 Nitrososphaeraceae archaeon
TGACGATGAATGGACAGGATGGTTACAGTGGATGAGAAATTGCTTTAAGTATGGAACTATAGGTGAGCAATGGAAACAAATACAGTCAGAGAGATGGTTTAATCCTGCCTTCGAGGAATTTATCAATAAGGAATTGATTCCTACGATTAAAAATAAGTGAGCCTAAGCCGTAGTATTGGCTCTAATAATAATAATCGCCATCAATCCCGATCGGCTATATCTTTTTCTTAGAATTATTTTCTAGCAGTATATTACTAGCTAGTGCAGCACAGTGTGACACAGTGTAACACTCTATTTCACTATTTTAGACAAACTAATTATAGGAATGTTAAGTTATAAATAGTAGGACACTCTATTTCTTGGGATTATTATAATGATAAAAAATAATAATAAATCCTATGTATGCACTATCTGTTCCCAGGATTTTACAAGGAAAGGAAGTGGGAGAAGACACAATACTAACTTACATTCCGGTACTGCAACGATCGTTCGGTACATTGACTACATGATTGGAAGAATATCAGGCCACTACTTACCTAGTGATCCATTGTTATACAGAAACAAGAAGAAAAAAAAGCATACCAATATTTCTTCTAGTAATAACTATGACAATGGATCCGGCTTTAAAGTCATAGCAGATAACACACACGATACAGGATTCTTCTGTAGAAATCCAACAGACGAATTAATAGACCATAATAACAATTAGGTAGATAAACAATTCCTACATCATCTCACCCATGCATTTGGTTTAAAATCACAACATCCAATGCAGAATAGAGCAGTTAACACATCATCCTCTAGATATTCAGATGAGTATAAACAAGCTAGAAGCAAACTCTTTGAGCTAGAACAACTATTAACTCCCTTTTGTTCTCCACAGGTAATTTACAGTACACTAAATATAATTGTTAGACATTGTAATATGCGAGGAGACTATACTATCATAGATGAGGCTTTAGAAAATCATCGAGATAACATTTCAAAACCTGGGTGGCATACGTATGGCAAATAAATGAAAATGACTAGATAGTTTTGTCATCGAAAGAGTTCTTGGGATGGTAATTGAAGTGTATTCTCAATATGAAGGCTATGAACTAGATGCTGTTGCAGTGTTACAGTATATGTGATTTAGATTAATAGACTCTGAAGCGTTTATCAGAGTTTTTAGACTATACAAAAAAAGTACAAAGTGATGAAGAGGCTCTTAAAATAAGAGAACAAGAAGTTAGCCAAAGAGAAAAAGCATCAGAAAGAGCCTAATTGATGACCTGAATTTTTCGCCAGTGTAAGAATACATTAGATTCAGCTTTTTTGAACAAATAGAAATTCATTTCAGTTTGTTTTCTTGGAACTATTGGATCCTGATCTCCTACAGCCATGAATATATTTTGGTTGTAAGGTTTGGAACTTTTTCAGGCATAAGTGGTACCATAGGATGAAAGAGAATAGCAGCAGTGGGAATTCTTGGATGCAGTAATAATAGACTAGATGCTATATTTACACCAAGAGAACAGCATACTGCTAGCTTTCTTAAAAGAAAAAGGTAAAAGTTTTTTATTTGATTAAAAATGGTCATGAATGAATAAACATAACTATTATACAACTAAGTTGCTAGAGTCAAGTTTTCATATCTTGAAGTAATTTTTGATATGCTTTATAAGATTAAGATTTCTTACTATGATTGATAGATGCAAAAGGATAAGGATAAAGATAAGGATAAAGATAAGGATAAAATTATAACGTCAGTAGAAATAGTTGATGTTCCTCCAAAGGATACTGAAACACATACAATATTAAACAGTAGATTAGCAGAAGTAGGTGCTACCGAACTTACTAAAGAAGAAGTTTATCGACTTTTTAACGGTAGAAATTTGGCTTTTGTATCTACGTTGTCAAAAGATGGTTCTCCGCATGTCACGCCAGTATGGACCGACATAGAAAATGATATGATTTTAATAAATACCTCTGAAGCGGCAGCAAAAAAAAGAAATGTATCAAGAGACCCTCGTATTGCTATATCTGTAGTTGAACAATATAATCCATATAATATGGTATCAATTAAGGGAAGAGTAATAGAACAAACTTTTGATGGTGCTGATGAACATTTACATAAATTAGCCAAGAAGTATTTAGGAATTGGAAGGTATTATTATAGGCGACCTAAACATAAACGTGTTATACTAAAGGTAAAGCCAGAAAAGATAATGGGCTTATCATTACATCCTGCATTCTATTTTCTTGCATATTCTCCATATCGTTCAGAAATTAAAGATATCTAATAATAAAGACTCTTATAGATTGTGAAGCAGCAGGGGCTGTCATTTTTCATCTGAGATCGAAGTACATAACTAGCATCAATATAACAATAATAATACCATCTAAAAATAGTTTTTTACCCATTTTCTTTTGAGATTATCTTTGCTAACCAAAAAAAGACATATTGAAAATTTAGTACCCTATACTTAATATATTTGAAAGCCTCAAAATATAGGCTTTTTCATTTTGGATCCACATTTTTTGCATTTGGAGCCTTTGACTTCTGCTCCACACGATATACAGCCATATTTCAGCTTTGCATTTGTGTCTATATCATACCCGTTGTTACTATTGCTATTATTATTTTCGAAACCAAAGGATCTTAAACCAGCTGTTTGTTTTTTTCTAATGTAAAATATAATTCCAATAAATAAAGCAGTATTAACTATGAAACCTACCAGTACTCCAAAAAAATAGCTTACTACTAGATATATCCCAATACCAGCGCCTATGAGTAACAATGGTCGTTTAAACGATGGGCTAAAAGGATTGTTCATATTCTACTTTTCTCCTTGTTCAAATATACTATATTCTCCTCATCATTTATCAAAGTTATGTAAAAAATAGGATTATGAGAACATGAACATACACAAAATCTTATGTATAGATAGGCTGCAGAGACAACTAATGGATTATTATTATAACCTATTATCACGCACCAGTGCGATCATTAAGTACTGAAGATTATAGATATTTGAAAACTCGATATCCATTAACGATTCTGATAATAAGAAAAGAGGAATAGTAAATATATTCAAAGTTGACGTAATTTATTGAGTTTTTCTTTTCACTATGTATGAAAACAATGATAACATCCATAAATTAAATAGTTAAGAAAAGGATTGTCGAAATACTTTAATGAAAAATACTATATCAATTTAAGCATTTACAAAATAAAATATTCTCATTTATTTCTATATAAAACATGTAAATTTAATGTGTCGCAGATGCCTGCTTTATTTTACTCTAATCTTGTGAATGAATTTCGGGATATTCGTAAAATACTCTCCTCTCTTCATATATGTTCTTCTCATAGTATCTTTTTAAAAGATCATCACGATGT
>JAREAI010000061.1:0-10636 GCA_029240435.1 Nitrososphaeraceae archaeon
TACCTCAAGGTTCAAAAACAAGAATATGATGGCAAAGTACACCTTATCTCAGAAATACGAGATGAAGACGGTCTTTTGCGTCCTGGTTCGCATTTGGACCTAACACCACAATAAATGCATAGCAACTAGGTGTGTTAAATAGATGGTAAAATCCTAAAGTTATTTTTTTGGTAGATAGACTAAACAGTCTACTTATCACACATATACACCTATATGTAGATATGATAAAAAGAATAAGCAAATTGGACAATTGAAAAAGAAGAACCAAATACAATAAAGATTGATTTTGCAACAGATAAAGCGATCACTTCTGATAAGAAGTATTAAGATATGAAGATAATCTATATTCGCTGTTGATTATCTCTTTTAAAATAATAATAATAATGTCTATTTAAAAAAGGAAAGCCACATCTTTCATTGCGAATCAATTCACAAGAGATGCAGCATTAAAGACTTTTATTATAAGTTACTTAAAGTTATCCCAACTATACTTGAACGTAAAGATGTGAATAGTGTTATTTTGAGTTTGACCAAGATTTCAAAACAGTAATGTCAAATAATCTATTGTTTGCGCATAATTAGTATCAGAAATTTTGTATATCCTTCTGTTATATTTCAGCATAAAATACCTGCATCATTATACCAAATAACAACTATTATGAAAATTATGAAAAATTAGATGCTGTAAATATTGAAATGCTCCGAGAAAGACAACACACTAAAAAATCCTTCCAATGAATAATTCAGTATATTACAGATCAAACCAAACTTATGTAAGATCAGAATGAAGATGAGTGTAACACAGCGAATTCATAGAAGAGACATTCATCTTTTGTTAGTCATGTGTTGGAATGGTTTTTGAAGAACATACTTCTACGTATAATGTGATCGTTTTTCATGTAATTCAAAATAATATTGCTTTGGACGAGTTTGAACCTAGCACCACAGTGCTACTACTACTACTCTCTCTCCCAGACCCCAAGGTTCTGTTTATTCTATATATACCGTAATTGTAAATATTTTTTCGCTATGAAATTAAATTGGTTTAAGTATAATCAAAAGCCTTCTAATGAAGATCTATTAAATATCCTAAAACGAATTGAAAGAGCATATAATATAGTCGAGCTAAACAAACAAGAGCAAATAATAATTGAAAAGGACAGACAGCAGCAATTATTTGATGTACAAAGTACAAAAGATAAAAGCAAATCCTATGAAGTAAATCCAGATATTAAGACTTGTACGTGCCCTGATTTTAATTTTAGGCTGCTGAAATGTAAACATATTATTGCAGTTGAACTTGTAAGTTTGGTATCATCATTGCCGAAAACAAGTCCACAATCGTTATCACCGTCGCCACCATCATCATCATCTGTCATAGCTTCTTGAAAATAGGGAATGAAAAATAATGGGACATGGAGCAATATGTTCTAATAGAGAATGTAATCATCTACTAAGTCAACACTATTATAGTACGAAAAGAGGAAATCTTATTCCTTGTAAGCAATGCAATTGCAAGAACTATAAATAAATAATGTGGTTACATTCAAGATTAAAAAAATTTATGCTATTGGAATGGGAAAAGAGCACAGAGTATAGCAACTATAATGTAAATAAACCACTTGTTATTCAACGATAAAAGTGATAGTTGCATCTTCTCTTGTTAATATCGCCAGGAGCACTAACACTACTTTTTCTCTTTTCTTTTCTTAATTCAACTCTTAGATATGCAAAAAGCAACTAAGCAGGGTATTTGATATTCCAGTTCACGCGTAGAATAAGGGTATGTAATAATTAGCCATAGAGAACTTGAGAAATAAAGAAGCTACATATTTAGAAACTAAGAACTAGTTGTACACTATCTCCTTATTTAACCATAAACCTGATAATTTTGTTCATATATTTATAATATATTTTACAGTTTAGTATTAACATAGATGGTCTTGAAGAATAATGAATAATAAAAAAGGTCTTCTTCTTGCTGGACAGGGAAATAGTAAGAAAGTCATAGTGGCTGCGATCTTATCGGGAGTAGGATTAGCTGGTTTGATAGACACCATTGTTTTTCATGAAATTCTGCAATGGCATCATATGGTATCAAACAAGATACAACCAAACACTATTGATACACTCAAACTCAATGTCTTATGGGATGGTTTATTTCTCACAATTGCACTGGTAGTAACAATAGTAGGAGTCGGTCTTCTTTGGAGTGCTGCACATAAGAAAGAGACTTTTCCCATCAGGTGGGAGTTTATAGGATTGCTACTTTTCAGCTTTGGTTTATTCAATATTATAGAAGGAATTATTAACCATCATATTCTTTCTCTCCATCATGTCAAAGATGATCCCAATCCGTTAATATGGGATTTGACTTTTCTTGCCATAGCTGGTGTGCTAGTTATTGGCATAGGATGGGCTCTCATGATGAGAAAGAGTACACAGATAGTTCATCAGAGGGGGACATAGAGTAAGTAAATCGAGAACTTCCATGCTTAACTAAAAGAAAAGATAATAATAATACATCTCCCAAGTGTTTCAATTGATTCACGGACAACAACAATAATAATAATAAACTTATAATGAAACTAATAATGGATTGCGATTTTGTAGAATATGTCATTTCTGAAATACAGAAGATCCTTTTGTATTACTAAGAATAACATAAGAGCTATTGATTTGATGGTGAATTTGTCAAAGTCTTGCAATCTGCCTAGTCAGATGACAACTTAATTATCTACATGTGTGATTATTATGAATTCTAAAACATTGACAACAACGAACTTCTGGCCATCAATGGGGCACTTACCGCAAATGAATTCTTAACTTGCTAGCTGCTCTTTAATCCGCAGTACTAGTTTCATGCTTGGTAAAAACAAATACTATATATATCTCGTTATTACCTCCATGTAATAATATAATCACTACTACTATTTTGCAACAGACCAAATATTTGTATTTAAAAGTAAACTGGCGCATATAGATAGCATTTAAGCATACACCAAACCAAATTGGCATTACATTTTTTTATCGTTGATTACAAACATAATTCAATTATGTCATTGGATTCTAATGTTAAACAGTCTGAAAGAAAGCAAAAGCTATACACATTGTTAAAGGACCAGCATGGAGCAGAAGTTAAAGAGATAATGCACTATATGTCAGTGCTCAGAAATGTTCAAAATAATCTGATAAGAAATTACCTTCATACTTTACTTAATGATGGACTCAAGCATATAGAGTATATATCAAGTATAATGACAAATATTGAGGGTGCGACTGGTAGCTCAAGTTTAACGAAGAAAGGAATAGCAGAATCTATTGCCGAAGAAAATGAGTCAAGAGAAAAGCTTTTGGAATGCATCGAAGCCGCTGATGATCTTGAAACTAAATCTCTTTTAAAGAGCTTAATTGTAGATGAGGAACATCATATAAAAATTCTCGAGAATATATCCAGCTTAGTCGAATCCTATCAAAAAAGAAGCTAATATAGTTTATTCTGTATATGAATAAACGCACAGATAATTACTGGGGGATATCAGCAACTTTACAATCACTTAAAGAGAAAAGTAGTAGTAAAGAAGATAAGCTGCCTTACACTATATCATCACACAAGATAGATAGATAACTTGGAGAAACTAAAAGAAGAAAATAGAAGATGTAAATAAAAAGAGCTTCTTAAGGTACGGCAAAATTACAATGTAATCATGAATTATCTTAAAGAATACAAAAGAAATAAACCGTTAATTGACACGGTATTAAACAGCAGCAAGAAAATATTTTAGAAGAGTAAGAAAAAACTAATATCAGCATCTTTTACATCACTGATCCAGACGTTAAAAGCTGATCCATAAATGGTTAATGTTATTTACAATATACCCGGCGCGAACGATGGTGAATAAAACAAAAATAATAATAACAATAACGCTATCGATGCCTTGAATTAAATAAGGATATTCTATTAGATTTATCAGAAAAGCATTACGAAAACCTTGTAGAAGAGTTGACAAATAATGCTATAGGCAGTGCGTCTTATTCCAATTCCACATTACCATTACCATTACCTTCATCATCGACATTTGTAGATGTACACAAAAGTGATCCCTACAGAATAGAAGAGTCAGAAGATTTTCATAATGGTAAAGGAGAGATTGCTGCGTGATGAATAACTAAAATAAAATAAAAGCAGTGTATTTATTATTTTTCAATACCAATAAGTTTTCAAAGATTATGTGTGTATGTGTTGATAAATTAGGTTTTCATGATTGCTGCTGCATATATATTTTAACTGATCGACTATCTAATTGGCTAGCTGACCATTTCCAGCTTTTGACCTAGTAACATGCCACAATATGCAAAATTATTTTTCATGATTGCATCTGTATACTTTGAAAATATAGAACTATCCATACAGGAACCATGCATTGGATATACCATCTTCGGTGACATATTCACAAGCCTTTTAGTAGTCTGTCTTACTGGTTCTTCACTTGCAAATATTCCAGCACCTCTATAAAGGTTAATCATATTCTCTGATAGGTCGTCTGTAATGACTGGTTTATTATTTCCTGGCTGAATGAATAGATCAGATGGAAAAAGCGATTTAGTAGTTTCTTCAAAAATCATCATACTATCCCAGTGATGCACATGAGGAGTCATAATAAATCTAAACTGTTTTTTACCTCTTTTCAGAGTTTCATTATCCCAAAAAGACATATGGTCTACAGGGACATTATGCCATCCAGTTAGGTTTAGCTTTGAACTTAAATCACTGCATACTAATTTAGCATCAGCAGATTCAAGAAATGCCATTCCTCCCCATTCATCACTTTCAAAATGTAGAAACGCTACATAGGTTAGTTTTTGTAATGGAATTACTTCTTTTACTTTTTCTTCTATTTTCTTGTACATTCCAATAGGACCAGTATGAACAAGCATTGGCTGTTCATCGTCAATTAAGAACTGATTGAATGTAATTCCAAATATTTCATTAAATCCAGAAATTCTGTATATTCCGTCATATATCTCTGCAATTTTAACATCAATATCTTTTGGCTTATAGTACGTCCTATTTATCTGTGGCATGTATTAATATTATATTTGAAATGGTATTAAATATATAGATAGTTTATTCTTGTTGATAGTGTTTCCACTGTATTATTATATATACATATATACATACACCACACATTTTACAATAAAATAAAAATGCCATTAGGTGAACTAATTTATGAAAATAAAGGTAAAGTCAAAGGCTAAAGAGTTTCAATTATTGAACGTACAAAGACAGAGCATCGATCTCAGCTAGTGGAAAGTTGAAAGGGATTGATGATACAGAAATATGGGCATATTAGAATAAAAAGTCCAGACAGCAAATTCTATGGTGAGCGGCCATAGTAGGTAATAATTATTTAAGAGAGATAGTCAATTTTTTATAGTATATTATGGATAATTAGATGCATAACTGCCCTTCTCTTAATGAGAAGACATCTTGGAAAAAGCTTCAAAGATGCTCATAAAGACGATATAAGGTCATTATTTAAATGGATGGATGATAAAATAATAACAGCAGAGCAGTAGTTTCTTTTACAATATATGCATATTTAATATTCCAATAGATGTATTCAGTAAAGTTGTTCTTTACTTTTATTAGCCAATCTATCTTTTCTTTGGTAATATCATTAATGTCTATATATCTTCTTTCAAATCTTCTTCTTCTTCTCAGAGATATAGCTATCAGACCAAGGTGACAGCTCCAACTTTATGACATAATCTATAATGCCAACTTCGCTACCACTTCCCAGTGGAAGCAGAGGAATAAAGTCTGCAATACTTCTCTCAGAATCCTTTAACCAATGAGTACCTCTCCAAATTTGTCTAGCCCACAAATTTAAGTCACATTGTTTATAGCATCATCAGATTGAAATGTGGGTAGCAAAGGTTCAAGTATTGGATTGCTTTGTGTCAACCAAGACAATGTTGAGAGAAATTCAATAACTACACCAGCAAGTGTAGGCCTCCATAGACTTTCACCATATCTTGATACATGATAGTACCAACCAGTTAAAGGGAATAAGATTCTTTTAAACCAGTTATTTTCTTTAACCTTAACCTCAAAACGATAATCTTTGGGTGATAGAATTTCTCTATACTTTCTTTTCAATTCCATTTCTCTTTCAAAGAATGGCCTGCTTCATCATATCTCATTCTATATTCATAATTCTCTCTAAGACTTCTGATACAGATTTGGTGCTGCCTAAATTGAGGTCTTTTGACGTATGACCGTCTTTCTGTTTGATGTTCTTTTCCAGCAGCCTTTCATTTATTATCTTGAATCTATCTTCTTTATCTTTCTCTACTCGCCCTTCTCCTCCTCCCCATCTTCCCTTATCGCTAAATCTAACTCCTGTTATGTCTGTATACATGAAAGAAACAAGAGAGAAATTATCTTTGACATAGAAAATTTCTCTCTTCTCTCACCTAATGAATAATTGAAATTTGTTTTACTGTTGAAGTACCCTGAGAAGTATATTTTGCCATAGAACTCAGAATCGTAAAAGGATGTAGACGAATCCAATGATACAGAAAAATTTAGATTGACTGTGGTACAATTAATTTGTTATATACACATAGTGACAGTGTATAGTTATGACAATTCAGGCTTATGCAGCTCATAACGCAGACGGAAATCTTGAACTGTTTGAATATGAGTTAGGTTCTTTGAAACCAGATGAAGTAGAAATCGATGTCGAGTATTGTGGTATATGTCACAGTGATTTGCATATGCTCAAAAATGAATGGGGATTCACGCGGTATCCACTAGTACCTGGACATGAAATTGTCGGCAAGATATCTGCAATTGGAGGCAATGTAAGCCATCTTGAAGTCGGACAATACGTGGGAGTTGGTTGGCGAGCCCGCTCTTGCTTAATATGTGACCAATGTTTGACTGGTCATCATAATCGCTGCTTGAAGGGAGAAGATGTGATCGTTGGCAGATATGGTGGTTTTGCAGATAAAGTACGTTGCCAAGCGCTATGGGCGTTTCCATTACCTAAAAATATTAACATTAAAACTGCTGGTCCATTATTTTGTGGAGGAATCACTGTTTTCAATCCCATTATTCAAAACAATATCAAATCAACAGATCATGTGGCGGTTGTTGGAATTGGTGGATTAGGACACATGGCTCTTAAATTTCTTAATTCATGGGGATGCGAGGTTACTGCCTTCTCTACCAATCCTGAAAAAGAGAAAGAAGCACGACAGTTTGGAGCGCATAATTTCCTAAATTCGCGAAATCCTGATGCTCTAAAGTCTTCAGCAAATAGCTTTGATATGGTATTAGTTACTACAAACGTTGACATAGATTGGGATCTCTATATTAGTACACTTAGACCTGGCGGTAAGTTACACATTGTTGGAGCAGTTCCACAAATAACAGCTGCTGTATCTTCTTTGATTTCTGGCGAGAGGTCTATTGGTGGTTCACCCATAGGAGGCCCTGCAACAATTGCGATGATGCTTGATTTTTGCAATCGTCATGCCATTGAGCCAATCATAGAAGAGTTTCCATTTTCACGTGTTAATGATGCATTATCACGTCTTGAATCAGGCAAAGCACGTTATCGCATAGTTTTACGAAATGATTTCAAGTAGTCTTTACTCTACTCACGTTATTGGTAATAGTGATAAGACCTTTCTTTAGTTTGCACAAAGATTTTAGTAGAGCATATTTGCATGAATACATTGCATGAATACATGACTCAACTACAGCACTATGCTTGATTCGCATGTCGCAGAAACTCATCATCCAAAAATAACGTTCACTATAAATGATGTTATCAATGATGTATTTGAAGGAAGAATAAACTTTCAAGACAAAAGGTGAAATTGTAAAAGAGATAGAGAAAAATAAGGACAACTCTAACCATCAGCTATACAATGAAGAGAACCTAGAAACCATTGAAGAAATGTCTTCTGTTCAAGAGGCAGCAAGGAGAATGAAAGAAGAAGAGTTTATTGGTAGTAGTTGATAGAAGCGGCAAATCACAAGGTTTAGTTATTGAACAGGATTTGGTTAGAAATGATGCATTAATGTATACATACTAGTACGGTGGCAAGTTATTGTTTTCTTTTTGTTAATAGTGAAACCTTCTTACAACATAAAGGACGATATATTAGTGTAATTAGTATGAGTGATAAAAAAGAAATCCAAGAACCTGGCCTAGATCCAGAAGAAGCCAAAGAACTAGAATTAAACGAACAACCAAAACCAACACGAAAAATCAGCCATCCTGCTACGCCTATACCGGACAATGCAGAACCAAGTACAAACGATAAGATAAAAGGCAGAAGAACTATCAAATAGTAAGATAAGTATTATCTATAAAGCTGAAATCTTCTTTCATAGTTATAATTATACTATGGATATCTGGTCTATCTCAATAATGATGATAACTATACATTTCTTTCAAAGTCTTTCTTTTTGGCCTTTTGAATTTTGTAACTATTCTATCATATCACTCAATCCAGTTGTATCATTTTTTCTGACTTGTGTACTTCTTGAGATCTATAATTAAGATCTACAACATTCATCTATATCTATTATATTAAAAGCAAGGCATAGGAACGGCAGCTATGGTCCATGTAGCAAAAATAGTAGAAATAGTTGGTAGTTCTACTAAAGGTTGGGAAGACGCTGCTCAAGTTGCAGTAGATGAAGCTAAAAAAACAATACATGGAATCAGAGGAATAGAAATTACAGATATGACTGCAAAAGTAGATTCTAATAGCGGCAAAATTGAAGAATATCGGGCTTGTATCAAACTCTCATTTGGAGTAGAACATTAGAAAGAAATTGACAGGAGATAGGATAAGATATGTCAGAAGACATCGTTAGTAGAAGTGCTTTAACTGATACAATAATCGCATTAGCAAATTCTTTTAAGGAGAATGGATTTAATCCTCCCATACGGGTTGAAGTCGATCAATCAACGTTTAACAAACTATTAGCAGAATCTGTAGAGTTATATAATATAGATAGTAAAAAAGCAATTACGGGGCGTGAATTTCTATTATCAGGAATTACTATTATAAAAGAAGTAAGTCAAGATTCTAGACAAAAGTTAACAGAACAGCAATACCAAGAATTAACAACAATAACAAAATACAAATGCCCAGACTGTGGCGTTATTTTCGATAGTAGACCTGCTCATAGAAAACATCAGCAGGCCTTTCATGACAATATTAAGGAACCTGAAGAAATAAAGCAACCTGCAATATAATAAATTAAATAAAATTAATTAATCCAAAGTATTAAATTTTACTTCCAAAACTTATATCTTATCATAACGACACTATAATGTAAAAGATATTTTTGCTTACCAATAATAATAATAAGTTTATCAGTACCTTAGAATAAAAAGAGAGATTATGCTTCATATAATAACAATGCACAGTAAAAGCAAAAATGGTCTTCTCTACGCAAATGTTGGACTTCATACCGACATACATATATTTGAATATGATTATTAAATTTTTTATTATCGTATAGTTAGAACTTTTAACTTATTATGACTGAAGAAATATCGTTTATTGATGGATCACAAAATGCTGTGTATATTTTTATTGATATGGTAATCTCGGATCGGTACAGTTTGAGATAACACATCCAGAAAAAATTAAGAGACATTATTCTATTTTTATAAATACAATGGCAGTTATATCATGTGCATGAAGCCGATGAACTTGATTATGCATTAATACAAAACACGATTTAAATTAGTAGACTCTGAAACACTTACAAAGTCTTTTTCAACCGTGCAGAAAAATTAAAAAGTGATGAAGAAGAGACCAATATGATATTAGTTTTTTCTCGCCTTCTTCTTTTGGTAAACCAATAATGTGATTGAAACAGCAATCTCCTTCTGTTTTAATGTCTTCTAGTTATGCTTCTGAGGATTTCAAATCCAGAATAGTTTATTCTTTAATCTTTCATTTCATTTGTTTTAGAGAATATTTGATCGTGATTGAATTATTTTTGTAGATCTCTCGGTGTCAGCTCTTATCGTCATTTGTTATAAAATCTGTATGAAATTCAGGTTTTTTAGTACGGAGTAGATATTATAAGTTTGTCACAGCGACATTATTATTATTAAGGATAATAAGGAGAATCAAAAACTATGAGATTGTTGGAATCAGAAAGTACCATGAAGGGGAACTAATGCAAATCAGTTCTGAGTAGCTCTGATGCCCACTACAATTGACGACAGGTTTTTTACAACATCTAGATCAACCATCCACTAATTGCGACGATGTCTAAAGATCAGAATAATATTTTTCTTAAGCAAGGAACATTTACTGGGAAACTTGCTTTCTAACTTATCTAGTTATAATAATCTCTGTAATGTGTAGCAAAGGTGTCTAATATTTCCTGATTTGCTACATCCTGTAAAAACTGTCGTCTAATTAATGTTCCATACGTCACTAAGTCGCGTGCAAGCATCTTAATTCTTTTTGCTAATGCAGAATTAACTAAATTTCCTTTTGAATCAAAGTCTTTTTCTCCATTTATTGATATATTATAAGGCATACTCCATCCATAGCATTGACGAACAGCTGTACGCATCTGATC
>JAREAI010000320.1:0-3358 GCA_029240435.1 Nitrososphaeraceae archaeon
ATTACAAATTCATTTATCATTTTTTCTCCTGATGAAGACAGTAGATTTTATTTCTCTGGATTAACATCAAGTTTTACTGTTGCAGTAGGCTTAGTAATATCCATTGTAATGGTGTACAGATACAAGATAAGCATTAAAAAACAAAAAGAAATGCAACAAGTACTCTTGAATCGAAATGATGATATTAACCCTCATCATTATTATGATAATAACAAAATTCATCTCTCTGTTTGTCTATTTTTTGCATTTTGGTTAGTAGCTTCAGTCAATTGGATTTTTGAAGATCAAAAAGCCCCTGGTGTTCTTATAGCTGATATTCTTTACTATTTGGGATATGCATCATTTGGTTATTTCGTATACAGTTTGTATTATCACTTTTTTAGGAGGGAATTTGAACCATTCATTCTTGTTTTAATAGGTGTTCTCATTTTAGTACCTCTAATCTTTATCGTTGACACGATAGTAAGCACCCTGAGATTACTTTCTACTCAAACAGTGGATATTTCACTTGTGGTTGTTAATGCTTCATACCCCATACTAGATGCAATAGTGATTTTTCCAATAGCACTGATGTTTTGGGGAGTTAGACGCATAAGTAGTAGACACAAAAATACTGCTCCAGAAGAAAAAGAGTCAAATGAAAAAGGTAAATCACCTTCTTCTATTTTTGTTTCTGGTACTACTTCCATATGGGTATTATTATTGCTTGTAGCAATGGTGTTATCTGCTGCTGGTGATAGTGGATTTGCATATACTTCTGCATTCGATGTAACGACAGTTCAAAATTATATATGGATATGGAATGTCTTATATAATAGCGACCATCTTTGTTTGGCTGCAGCACTGATTGGTTACAGACACTTTTTCTCTTTTAATAAAATAGATACATTGCAATACTAGAGGGCGAGATTATATTTCCTATCTAACTAATATCAAATAAAAGCTGAGCTTGTCCATAATATCAAATAAAAGCTGAGCTTGTCCATAAATACGACCTAAAAGTTCTGATAGTTAGCCCTCGTTTTGGAAGGAATTATTTTGATGAGAACATGTAAAATCTCTACAATAATAACAAAAGCCGCATTGCTTGCAAATAGGTTCTGATAATGTAGGAGTAAAATCATAATAACAGTTAAAGCACTTCATGATAATTTCTTTATTGTTATGCCTAATTTGCATTTGTTCTCTGAGTCATAAAAAGCCTAACATCTGTTTCTAGTATTCAAACATTTTCATGGTCTATAATTTTACAGTAATAAAGGATATATTATGTGATGAGTCTGGTTCAAAGGAGAAAGACAAAAGCATACCTGGATACTGTTTTGTCCATAATTCTTCTATTATAACTTATTATATAGTAGGGTAATCGATCCTTATTATCTTCTGTTCTGTATATATTTCTGAATAATGTCTTCAGAAAAAGAAGAAAATAGACGAGAAGAAGCGGAAGGACAAAAAAATAAAGAGGACAATGACAACGATAATATCCTTACAAAGGAAGTTGTGTTATGGAAAGGATTTGAATATGCTTTGAGACAACCAAATGCCTCTTTGTTTAACAAAATGTTAAATGAATATTTGGAAAATAAAGAAGAGTATGTTTCAGCTTTCAAATCCAGAGGATCTCAACACTCGACAGAATCATTATTTATAGCATTAATATTCCAGCAACAAAAAATGATAAGTAAACTAATCCAACAGTTAAGGTTGTTAGATTAAGTTCTATTTCCATTCCCATGCTATAGTAGTTAGATTGCCTCTTCTGAGGTCTATCATATCTTTATATGCAGCCACTGTATTGTTCAGAAACGATAACTCTCCACCTTTGGATGATGATGTGTTGAAGATCATTATACCATTATCTAAGACAATACCATTATCATGTTTTCTACTGATAGATTCGTATGTAGTTTCAATTGCGTCACTATCTGTTTTTAGCTCAATAACTCCTTTTTGATACACACTTCCATCAACTGGATTGGTAAGGAAAATTCCAGTTCCATTATCCTTATACCTTATACCATTAACAATACCATAACCTTCGAATGTAAGATCAAAGCTCATTGGACCAGCATTTTTTATGGGCTTTAGGCTTGTTGTGTTATCCTATTCAACTAAAAAGGGAGTCCCTAAACTAAAGGAATTACTAAATGGGGAACTGAAGTTTATTTCTTCTGCACTATTCACATTCGGCTGGGCTTCTTCTGCTATTACTAGTTGAAGTGCTGTATCTGGAATGATGATGTTTGATAACGAGAACAGTGATACTATTGTAACAGACACTAACACCATTTGAGCTGTAGTTACCGCAGTTTTACCAGTCACACCAGTGTTTTTTTCATAGTTTGATTCTAAATTTTTCATAAACATCCATATGAAAAGATATTTAATATTGTCTTCTCAACACAATTGTTAAATATCAACCTAGGCGTTGAGGGTTTAAAGTTGGAATCCCTCACAGAATTACTTTTTGTTCTGGCTAGCACAGACAAATTAAAAGTGCTGTCCTGTTTAAAAGAAGAAAAAGAGTATAAATTAAGTGATATTGCTCAAAGATTGGATTCTTCAATGCAAGAAGCCTCAAAACATGTGGCTAGGCTAAAAGATCAAAACTTTGTAGAGAAAAATCCATCTGATGGATATTATACACTTACCACACTTGGTAAACTTGTTATCAAGCTCCTCCCCTCAATAGAATTTTTATCAGAAAATAAGGAATATCTTCTTACACATAACATCTCCTCGCTTCCCGAAGAATTCATCGAAAGAATAGGAGAACTGCAGGAACATAAATACAATGCGAAGGCTGGCTTAGTCTTATCTTTTACACACCAGTTCTACGTGAAGCAGACAAGTTTGTTTGGTTAATGTCTGATCATTCTCTTATTGATACTGATATTGTCTTTGATATAGAAAGAGATAGAAATAGAAGTCTAATATGGCGAATAATACTGCCAACAGATAGTAAAATTGATTGGCAAGATCTCCACTCTTATGCTAAAAATGTGCACACAAGAATTGAGATTGGATTATCACACGAACTAATAGCAGGAATGGCATTAAATGAAAAAGTAGCTGGTCTACTTCTGCCTGATCTAAGAGGTAGTCTTGACTTTAGCCTTTCTTTTGTAAGTGGTGTCAGGATCTCTTTAGTTATGTTTGGAATGGGTCAGAAAAGACAATAATATAATATTAACAATTCACTTACAAGCTAATGCGTGTGTTGCTATACTTTTGATCCCTTATCCATATTTATATAGGTACAAATTATCTATTGTTCATGAGCAAATCTGGTTCGACTGATTCAAGTATTGTCTCACACATTGTATACAGAGTTCCCAAAAAGAATCATGACGCG
>JAREAI010000062.1:0-10597 GCA_029240435.1 Nitrososphaeraceae archaeon
GTATAGGAAGTTCTGATAGCAAAGCATTAAAGCCTATTTGTGAAGAATGTGGTCTTGGTTGCTATTCAGTGCTTGTTGCACAAGGGATTACTGGAAATTCCTGAGTATAGAATGCATATATATTTTCATCCAATTATACATTTACTTGAAAAGATAAAATTAAAAATTAGATTCTATTGTAATGAATTTTTATAATTATGCATCCTCGATACCGTTATTGGCAATAGATGAAAAGCCTCAAGCAGAGATTTATTTTGAAAATATTTGACGCAATTACGTTTCTATTATTTGCATTGACTATCAATATACACACATAGGTCAGCATGGTTAGCTTGAAGAATAGCCTTCATAATATTAACACTCATACTTGAGAAGGTTCGACGTGAGACATTTATTTGTGTACGAATAAAACGACAGGGAAATTAATTATACCTTTATTATTCTATAAAGGTGCAGTAATTGGGTGCAATTTTGTTATCGAATAGAGAGAGATAGAAGATTAACTCACAGAAAGAGTCTTGACCATGAAGCAAAAAAAACATTGTATTAAAGCTGAGATTACAATCCTAGAGATGAGAGAAAGAGAAAAATATACCTAAATCATGGATAGCAAATTATATGAATTATCACTGACTGTTTACAGTCTGCACTCTTCGGAATAATTGGTACATATTGTCATGACATTGATATTTGCAAATTTTTGTTGTTTTGAACCAGTAATAATCTCTATTATTTCTCCTTCACATAAGTCGTGCTTGTTTTGGACACAGTTTTCTGATTTATCCACATTCTATATTATCTTTAGTGAAATTTAATGGTTATCTATCGCAATATAAAATTAAATTTAGTAAATATCTTTCCAAGATTTTATGATCTAAAACAAATAATTAAAGTTACTAAACTAAATGATAATCCAATAGCATATATATTTCTCTTACTTTGCTTGTCTAATGATGGCTCATCACAAAGGGAATAAAACTCATGCTTACAGTACGCAGAGGTCAGGAAGTAAAAAGTATGCAAAAGTTGAGAGACGCAAACGAAACAAGCCAAAGGCATAGACTCTCTCTATCTTCTTCATAACAAACGTAAAAAATAGATATGATCCAGGGCGCACACAAGACAGTTTGCAAAACAAAAGTTAACAAACAGCATAGGTTTTGTATTTGACGCAAGATATTATAAGTAAATAAGTCATCGGTTATCTAAATAAAAATACATATTTAATTATCCAATTTTTCCCTACTCTGTTATTTCCAACTAACGTTATGTATTCTAAGCCAGTGGATCTCTGAGTAAATCTATCCATATAGAAATCAGTCATGGAGTCACAGATAGAAACAGTATTGACTAAACAACTTATGTAGGATGATTATATACATTATCTATGAGTAAATGAAAAATATTAAAATCAAGGTTTGCTTTTTTTAAAGCAAGTAAACCATATTATGAACAATTAGGCAACAAGCAATGATTCTATTGCCTGCGAATGAAATCATCTATCCAAAAATCTATTGCAAAAGTGCATTATCTATATATGTATTGCTAAATATCTTATCGCCAGATTGATAAAGTTTATTCGTCTTTACAAGATCTTATGAGATGAATTGCCAGAAGTAGTCACAGTAAATAGTAGACTTGTAAAAGAACTTGTTATTCCGCGCCTATCCTCATCTAAAAAAGGTGATAACGGTATTGTTCTTGTTGTAGGAGGAAACAAATTTTATCATGGTGCACCCGTTCTATCTTCTATGGCTGCTCTGAGATCCGGGACAGATATTGTTTATACAGCAGTTCCAAGATCAATCATTGTAGCAGTCAGATCCTTTTCTCCAAATATAATAGCATTACCAATGTCTGACGATAAATTAACTATAGGTTCAGCAAATCGACTTGTTGCAATGATTCCAAAAAAACCTAATACAGCTGCTATAGGTATGGGTATGAGTTTAGCACGGCCAGAGGCATTGCATTCGCTAATTAATGCGCTAAAAAGCTCTGGTACAAGGCTACTGCTAGATTCTTCTTCTTTATTGCCTGCTGTTCTTAAAGAAATCTCTGGAACTGATACAATCATTACTCCCCATGCAGGAGAATACAAACGAATATTTGGAGAAAATGCAGGTGCAGATGAAAAAGAACGAATATCAAATGTCTACAAATTTGCAAAAGAATATGATATCACAATATTACTTAAAGGGCAAACAGATGTAATTTCAGACGGAGATCGAGTTGCTATAAACAAGATCCATAATTGCGCAATGTCGGTAGGAGGAACAGGTGACATATTATCTGGCTTGACAGCAGGAATATTAACAAAAATGAAATCATATGAAGCATCTATTTTGGGTGTTTATTTCAATGGATTAGCAGGCAATTTGGCATACGATCAAGTAGGTTTGCATATGGTAGCAACAGATTTGCTAGAACATATACCTAAAGCGATGAAACCTTTTGATTCAGTTCAGGAATAGGTTTTGATAGCTTAAGATGAATGGTTTCAGGGCTTGTAATTTGTTTAGAATTTTGCATTATCTTGGACTCATAACCAATGCGTTTGAAAAATGAAGAAAGTAACAATGCCCATGGTAAAACTGTTTTACTATCAGTTCTTGACTGGATGCTTATTACATTATTTGTTTTGTCATGTTTTAAGTTTCCTGAATAACCAATTTTTAAGGCAGAATCAATAATATTGAATAGTTCGCTAATGTTGCTCTCAAATAGCTTTAATCCTGATTTTTCAATTGACCTGATAAGATGAGCTCCCAATTCTACCTGCGGATTAATAACATGATCTAATATACACATAGATAATTCGTTTTGAATTAATTGTGCAAGCTGGATTGCCTTTGATGCAATACTTGGGTCTGTGTCAATTAAATGGTTAACCTGCATTGCATTATTCCATTCATTCTCAAAGTTTTTAATATATGATAATCCAAAAACATCTATGGAAGCAAATACTGCTGCTTTCCCATTGCTGCTGTCGATCGATATCATGTTATTAGAATCTATCAATATTATATTATAAGATAAACTGCCAATTCTCAAATCAATTTCTGCAGGTAGCGAAAAAAGACTGTCGTTTCCAATGCATTGAGTTTGTAAAACGAACCTGATTTTTACGCCTTTTGTAATTGCTCTGATAAGTGATGATTTACATTGTGAGATGAGCCTCAATCCCCATGCATCTAGAATACCATTTATTGAAGATCTAGAGCTACAAATCAGATTCTCAATCTTTTCGAAAGCAAGATTAGGATCGAGTACAAAATATCTTTTTTCTTCAGAACCTCTCGGCCGATTTCCTTCATCACTTATTTTCTGTAGCTTATCTACAATTTTCTTCATATTTTTTACACGCCGTTCATGAAGATTGACTATTTCTCCAAAAGCGTCATTGGGAGGTATTGCACTACTTATCAGTGGTTTTTTTTGAGAGACTATTGATAGCCTTTTTTTTTCCAGCTTCTTAAGAGTTGGATATACTTTTGTACGAGGTAAATTTGCGTAGTATGATATTTCACTAGCAGCAAGAGAACCTCTACCAAGCATTGTAAGGTAAGCTCTTGCTTCATATTTTGATAGACCGAAATCCTCTAAACTTCCAACAAGATCACTATTATTATTATCATTATTATTATTTCTATATTGCATAGAAAGTATTGAAGACTGTATATGATCAAAGGTAAATGTATAAGTCAATTAGATTGTATCAAAATTAAAAAAAATGCTAAGCTGTTACCGTAAACCTATGTTACCATAGTTACAAATAGTTACGTCTATAGTCAATATTAATCTTAAGTCTGCAATAAATCGCAGGTGAAAATAATACGCAAATTACATCAAGAAGGGTAGAAGTAGAGTCGAAGATTGAAGGTCCTCCTAGTAAACCTAATTCAACATATCAGGGATTATCCATAAAACCAAGGATTGAGGCTTTGTTATGTAAAATAGATATACAAATAGTAAAATTCAGTCGTATAATAGATGAGCTTAAGTCAATCGATGATAAGTTGTTAAAGAAGAGAGCGCTGTCTATAAAGGAAAATAATTCTCAATATTCTGCAGTCCTTTCGTTGGATATCGCTCATTCTAGGAGAATCATAAAGATATTACACTTTTCAAAAATAGCCTTTGAGAAATTAAAAAATAAACTACAAACGATATCTAATTTTGGCGATATAGTCGATGTACTGAGTCCGGCGATGGCCGTTGTGAAGAATATTAGAGCATGTCTTATTCCATGCATACCTGAATCAGAAGAAGAGTTAGGCATTATTTCTGAATTATTAGGATGCATTCTGGTAGACGCTGGTCAGGTAGGAGGACACATAATAAATTTCAAAGTAGCTAATGAGGAGGCTGTACTTCTTCTAAACGAGGCTTCACTTGCTGCAGAACAAACTATTAAAAAAATATTCATCGATATACCAAACTATCAATAATAGGCATAGGCTTTATTATTATTATAATGGCGAAGTTGTCAAAATCACAATGGCCTATGTGCTTTCTAACACTTTCTCTTCTCTATATTTTATAACAATGTGTAGGGTGGTCATGGTATGGTCATGGTCATATGATATATACATACCTACATAGATACATAAAAGATAGATAGATACATCGTTAAAGTCAGAGAAATTGCTATTCTGCTGCTGATGATGATTATTACACTGCTAGAATTAAAGATGAATAGAAACCCTTTTCCTAGCAGCTGTGAGCAATGTATATATCTATAGCATTATTTAAATTATCAAAAAATAACTCATTTATTTTAATAAGGTTAGAGTTTATGTCAATATATTAATGAAAACAGTCAAGAACATTAATTAAAAAAGTAATATAAAAGAAAAATTGTATGAGATCAAATTAGTGCTGTCTAATATTTGGTGCAAATTATTTTGTTTTTTACGCAATATAGATTTACAACATAGTAATTCAAAGCTAAATCGGATTCCATTTAAACGGTAAAGATATGAGTCTTGCTCCACAAGAATTAGAAAATAGTGCTAGTAAATATGCCGCCGACGCAATCAGATTAGATTCCAGAGGTTCTCGAGGCATGGCCATCCAATCATATCAACGGGCTATTGAGGCTCTTATTAAATTAGTTGAGATCTATCCAGAATACAAATTAAACAAGGTCTACATGGAAAGGGCAAGCGCTTATCAAAATAGGGTTAAATCATTACAAATGTCACATGGTCTTGAAAATGATGAAAGGACTAGCTCGGTTGTTAATCACATTGATGAAAGAGTACATCCAACAAATGGTAATGGTAAGACAGGTATGCAGTCAGATAGCCTAAAAAAACAAAACAATAGTATGGACACCTTAAAAGCTGACTTTGATGATCTTATAATGAAGGAAAAGCCAGAGGTTTCTTGGAATGAAGTTATTGGTCTAGAAGATGCAAAACGCGCCATAAGAGAATCTATTGTATACCCGACTAAGAGATCTGATTTATTCCCTTTGGGTTGGCCAAGAGGAATATTGTTATATGGTCCTCCTGGATGCGGTAAGACACTATTAGCAGCGGCTGCTGCCGCTGAGATAGATGGATACTTTATCAACGTTGATGCGGCCGCAATGATGAGTAAATGGCTGGGTGAGGCAGAAAAAAATGTATCAAAATTATTTTCCATGGCACGAAAACTAAATGAAAATGAAAATATTCCTGTTCTTCTCTTTATCGATGAAATCGATTCATTATTGGGAACAAGAAACAGTGAAGTTGGAGGAGAAGTTAGGGTAAAAAACCAAGTCCTAACAGAGATGGATGGAATCAATGGAAAGTCAAAAGAATCAAAACTATATGTCATAGGAGCAACTAATAAACCATGGACTTTAGAAGCTGGTTTTCTTAGGCGGTTCCAAAAAAGAATTTATGTTACGCTTCCAGACATTGCGTCAAGAATAAATTTATTTAATCAGTATACTGCACCATTGAAAAAAGAGAACACGTTAAAAATCGAGGAACTTGCGAGGTTTTCTGAAGGATATAGTGCAAGTGACATCAAAGATATCTGCCAATCAGCCCAGCTAAGAGTAGTAAATGAATTATTTGAAAGTGGAAAGGCCATGGATGTAAAGGCAAATCCTAGAGCCATTATTGTAAGTGACTTTAAGGAAATTTTCAAGATAAGAAAACCAAGCGTTAGCACAGATATGATTAGAGCGTATATGAAATGGAGTGATCAATTCAAGGCACTTTAACTACTAATTTTTCTATTGCTTGTAATTACTATTTGTTAAATAAAATTGAGTATTATACAGAGGATAGAGTACAGCATGCATATTGATATTCTAAGTAGAAGCCTCTCTCTCTCCTATTATTAGATGCAATATTTATATTATCAATATACTGGCAATTTAGCAGTATCTTCATATCTCTCTCTCTAGTAATATTATCTTGTTCATTATATTCTGTGTCTGGCTAATTTGTTATGGTCTAAGACAGCAGCAAATACATATTCCTTTTACGGTCATAATAGCAAGTATTCAAAAATCAGTATAATATTGTTATTAAAGATTTACATACAGGAAGATACTCGCTGTTGTTTGCTTACTGGTAGGCTGAATGAAAATATAGCTCCTCTTTCATCTGCATTATTCTCAGCCCATATTCTTCCTTCATGAGCTTCGATAATGCTTTTAGATAGATACAAACCTAATCCTGTACCTCCTCTTTCAGATTTTGAAGCAAACTTGGTAAATAGTCTAGGTAATATTTCTGCATCTATTCCTCTACCTGTATCTTTTACAGAGACAATCACAATCTTTTTGTCAGATTCTTCTTTCTCCTCAGCTGAAATAGTTATGCTACCTTCTTGAGTAAATTTTATTGCATTATTTAAAAGGTTGAATATGACCTGCGCTAGTCTTTCTTTATCTGCATCTACAAAGACATCCTGATTATTACCCTCATGTCCTTTTGCTTCTTGTTTTTTGTTAAAAGAGATTATTTCTGTTTCTAATAGTACTGCTGATAATTTTATATTAGCATTCTTATTTTGGTCATTTCTGATCTCATCTTCAAATTCTGCCATAGTATTTAATATAACTTGACTTAGATTGACTCTTTCTTTCTTTAGATTCAGAGTCTGACTTTCGATTCTTGTAACATCTAAAATATCTTCTACAAGGATCCGTAGCCTATTTGCATTTCTATTGATAACATGCAGTTGCTCTTCATATTGTTCTATATTTCCTTTCTTAGAGATAAGGACTTCACTTAAGCCAAGTATTGGTTGTATTGGAGTTCGTAACTCATGAGCTGCTATATTGACAAAGTCTTTCTGAGCAATGCTATAAGCTTTTAACTGTTCGTACAATTCCCCTTGCTTCCAAAGAGTATCAAATATAGATGCATAAGATAGAGCAATAGGTTTGCTATTGGAATATGCAGCTAATCCTGCTGCTTCGTAATAATTCTCTTTTGTATCATCCCTTAGTTCTATAATTAGAGAATCTCTTCTGTCAGCTACTATGATGCCTATATGAGTCTGTAAACTCTTATCTATGCTTCTTATATCAATCTGTGGTAATGCTAATTCTACTTCGCTTACTATCTGCATAATTTGTTGTCTGTCAGCAGGAATAAGTATCCTGACTTTAACACCATTTTGAACTACTTCTCTGAACAGATGCAAAGCACCTATACGCACCTGGCGGCGAAATGCATTAAGTGATGGGTATATTCTTAGAACTTCATTTTTTGCTGCTTTTACTATATTACGTGCAAGTTCTACTGCTTTTCTTGGATTTTCAATAATCTCTATTCTGGCAGGTTCAATCCCTTGCTCAAGCTCTCTTATTCTATCTACGGCGTCAGTACCATTTCTCCATAATTCTTCAAAAATAGAAGAAAAATGCTTTAGGTATAGAGTTTCATTACTAATTAGAAGACTTTGGAGTACTCTGCCTGATTCCATCTTTTCTATTGTTAGTGCTATCTCTTTATCTGAAATCCCAAAACCCAATGGTGGTAGATTTTTAATATGTTTTATCTGAATGCCATGGTCTAGGTATAGCCTCGCTAGCTGTAGGCTATCATGTTCTATATTAGTAACATACCTTATACCCTTATGTTTCCCTTCCTTTTGTTTATCTAATAGTTTTTTCTTTATATCAAAAAAATGGTTGTAGCTATATTGCATCCCACCAGAATTCAAGCAGGTATCCAGTTTATTTGAGCTAGCAGTAAGGCGAGAAATCTCCTTTAGAATTTCATCCGAGTTGTCTATTATCCTTGTTTTATAATGTAATCTTTCCATTACTGATAATGATGACGATGTTCCTTCTTCAATTTCTTTAATTCTTTGTTGTGCAGGTACTGCTCTGTTCCAGAAGCTATCAAATACATATCTTTCATGCTCTACTATTTCTTTGACATTGCTATAGATAATCTGTGATGCTGGCTTTCCTTTCTCATGAAAAGTAGCAGGAGCAAGATAGGCTGATTCACTTATGTAGAAGTTTCCTTTCATTCCTTCTAGATGACGAAGCTCATATACCATTGTTGTTAGCAGCTGTTTGCAATAAGAAATGTTATCTTTTGTAATTTCAGTAACATACCTGAGCTTCACACCTCTTTTTTTTGCATTAAGAAAGGCATTCTTCAGAGCTAAAAAATCAATAGCTAACGATGGTCTTGTATAGTCTACACAAGCATCAATTTTATTATTTGTTTGGGATAAAAATAGCAATACTGTATTTATTACGTTGTCGATACCATACACTACTTCAGTTCTTTCCTTTGCGTTTTTGATAGGAGAAAATGACGAGGGGGATGAGGAAGTTACCAATTAGTGTATTCACCTGTATGTATAATAGAATGTGTCTATATAAACAAAATAGTAAAATTAAGGCCATCTCCTTCTGACCTATTCCAACATATATTTTCAGAATAAGATGGTCTTAAGATACCAAAGAAAAGTCCAGACCAGTTATACCGGTACAGGCTGGGGTATAAGACTAATGAGAAGACTGGCAAGCGGCATGTGAAGTGTTTGGTCAAATATCTACCTGGATTGACGGACGCAGTATTTTAGGAAAGTGCTTGGATCAATTCGGGTATATTGACACACAAAAAACAAGACCTATGTCGGTCTTGATGGCATCATAAGTGAGGATGGAGGAGAGAGTTAAAAGAACGGCAGAATCTACGTATCTAACCCATATGTCCTATCGTCTGACACATTGGGTAGACTAATAGAGGAGAGATGAAGGCAAGGGATATGATGATGTTTTACATTAGGGCACTTCCAACTATAATCCTAGTAGAACATTTCAGATTAGGTTCTATCATACAAAAGATAAGCGGTAATTTTACCCCTTGTCTCCTCTCCATTATTAAAACTGTGCTGCTAAAACTATAATATTTTTATTTGGCAGGTTCTATAGTTTCTATGTGTGTGACAGACTCTCTACTAACTATTATTACTACTAACTATTGTTGCTAATACTGAGATAGATGGATTCATCTCTTATCAAAATGCAGCAGCAGCAGCAGCAGCAGCAGTCAGCAGTTGTTTGTTTTTGTTTGAGTACATAGAAAGAAGAAGAAGAAGAAGAAGAAATCTGTCACAAGCGCATATGCATATGTGGCGCAGCACTATAGTAGGTTTTTTACTTGCAGCACATAGATCCAAATGGCAACAAGCAAATGATCTATTATTGTGCTGCTACTACTGTGTGTGCGCATATGTGTATATGCATAAATATTTATGCCATTTACTTTTAACTCAAAATTTATTAATCAATATCCCTGCATCTTTTTGAACACGAAAGTCCTTGATTCTTCCCAGTGCGTTTTGCACTCGCTAACAAGCCAGTCAAAGAGCAGCAAACGAGTTGCAGCCCTTACCCCCGGATTTTTGAAAGCATTTGCATTCTTTATTTTTCCTCTGCCATTTGACCTCTCCCATTTCATAAAGTCCTTGACCCAGCAGATAATTGGCATATTATCATAGAGACGACGATTTAATAATAATCGTTGACTGCTCAGTACATATATATATTCTCATAATAACTCGTGTTAATTGCATTGAAAGAGGTAATTCCAATCGGTGCTTCGTTAGCATCGATGGTAGCAGCAGGCGCACTAGCTCTATGGGTTGGAAAACAACATAGAGGAACTGATAAAATGATGGGCATATCGTCTGCTGTTAGAGCAGGTGCAATGGCCTTTCTAAAACGAGAATTTAAAATTATTATTCCAATTGCTATAGCGTTGACAATAATAATTAGTTTCACATCAGGAATTTCTAATGGGGTATCTTTTGCAGTTGGAGCGGCAATGTCTGGTATTGCAGGATTATTGTCATTAAGGATTACAGTTAAAGCAGCAATAAGAGCAGCTCAAGCGACTTCTCGTGGATTGGGACCTGCTTTTGCCACTGCATTCAGAGGAGGAGCCACGGTAGGTTTATCTGTACCCGCAATGGCCTTAATCGTCATTACTGTTCTTTACTTGGCATTTCCTGAACCTTTGATGATAGCTGGAGTGGGAATAGGAGCAAGTTTAATTGCATTGTTCATTAGAGCTGGCGGTGGAATATTTACTAAAGCCGCTGACCTTGGAGCAGA
>JAREAI010000321.1:0-3357 GCA_029240435.1 Nitrososphaeraceae archaeon
GCTACACCTGAGTAAATTACTGAATGAGGAGGAGTAAAAAAACTCTCTACATTTCCAATTCCATGCCATATAATATCCCAATTAGAACCACTAATCTGTAAAGCTACGCCTATAGAAATAGCAAGATATACTAGCACTAAATATGTACTGACACCTCTTGATAATACTATCCTGTAATTAGATTTTTTCAAATATGATTATCGATATATATATCAGAATGTAATTTATATATTCATTTTATTAGAGCAGAATTGAAAAATCGAATATACAACGATAACCAGTTTTCAGTTTCTATGACTTGCCATTTTGGAATCTATTCCACTGAAGAAGCAATCATTTATGCTGTAATAATAATGATAAAGCTATGACCGAGAGTTCAATTGTAAAGGGTCAGCTTTACCGCTCAACTTCTCTGCAATTGCGCTTACCTCCTCACCAGCATTCAATGCTCCTTGACCTACAAATATTACAACTTTGTTAACTCCGTTAATAATTGCTGCAGCTTGTTCTAGCCAGCGTCGATCTGGTAAAAAGGCAGAAGTAACAAAAGAATCAGATGTATGGCCTGCATATTTTCACATTCACTCATCATATTAGTATGATATCATATACAATATCTGGGTTAATCGTATGATGACCGGTGACATTTTGCTTTGTGACTTGTCTGATATAAATGAAGATGATCTTTCACTTGTTCTCGGCGCGCGACTAGTAGCATAGTCTCCGATATCTGCTATCTAAATATATTGTTGTAAACTAGTGTAAACTATGATTTCAAGCCATGGTTTGTTGTAATAAGGTCATGAAAAGAAATCTAAAAAATAAACTATTATCTTTGGATATCGATGAAGGATTGAGAATAGAGAGTTCTGTTCACGGCATTAGACTATTTATCAATAAGAGTGCTTCTGGTACCTTTGTCCTCCAGTTCTGCAATAATAAGGATGATAAAGAGAATAGAAATAATAACTTTGTATATTTTGATTCCGCTGAAGAGGTAATTAAATTGATAAAGATCAAATTTGGAAGAAATTTCTCAGTTTGGTCGTATTGAATAACCTGCTCTTAACAGTACTAGTTAAGCGATAGAGAACGAAAGCAATCTAAACAGATGCTACTTAGATCACAGTCGAGCCATGGATACTTCTTGCATATCTAGCTAAATATGCAGGCTGAAGGTGCGGATTGCTTATAATAGGAGCTCCCTCAGTTAATAGCCCTAATTATTTCTCTTGCTTCTGGCTGGGGAAAGATTTCATTTAACTTCCTAGGCATCTTGTCCTCGAAGACGACGTCGGAATACCATTTTGAGCCGAAGGCAACCAATTGCATCAAGATAGGTAGCGTGTCTCTACCTTTCTCGGTGAGCCTCCACAGCACCATCATTGGAGATCTCTTTTCATCCACACATTTAATAAAACATTCTTTCTCAAGCTCCTTCAGACGCATTGAAAGGACCCTTGGCGTAAGGCCTGGAATAGATTCTAAGATCCGATTGAAACGTTCAATCTTGAGGAAGCCGATATCTCTGATTATCAGATTGGTCCACTTCTTGCCCAACACTCCTAGGCTAGTCTTAATTGGGCACTTGATGAACCTTACTTGGGGTAGGATCGCACCTTTGCGGTTGCTAATTGATTTCTCCTCCACTTCTTGACCTTCGATGTATTGCGATTGTAACTACTATACTTTTACTCCCTTGCATATTTTTAAACTACACTCTTTATACTATTGTCCATGAGTAAATCAAACATAACAGAAATGGAGCAAGAGCTTGGAAGTATCGTCCAGCAGTTCATCTACCGACTGCCTAAAAAGAATCATGAGGCGATGGTGCAGCTGGAGAAGCAATTTATTGAGATATTTAGAAACCACGACGGGATGCGCTTTGAGGTTTTTCAGCTCAGCAGTACTGAGAATATGATGGACTGGACCAACATAGCCAAAACTGTATCGGCCAGTCAAGACGAGGAGATTTGGGTGGAGCAAATCTTCTACAGAGACAGCAAGCACCGAGATGAATACATGGCAAAGTGTGGAAATGATGAAAATATGAATCAACTTTACAAACAGTTTATGAATCTTATAACTCCGGGATCCGCCATCATGGGGGAGTTTAGCCGCGTTAGGGTCTAGATGATAATAACATATGCCAACAATAGTTCATTTTGAAATACCTACAGATGATGTTGAAAGGGCAAAGAAATTCTACACTGATCTGTTTGGATGGAAAATAGAAAAAGGGCCTGGTACAGATGATAGTCAGCTAACATCAGCAGCAACAGGTCAACCAATGGAATATTGGATGGTCACAACAACAGACGATAAAGGAAACAAAGCATTAGGTGGAGGAATGATGAAAAGACAAATGCCACAACATCAAGTAACTAATTATATTGGAGTAAAGTCGGTCGATGAGTATTCATCTAAAGTGCAGAAGCTAGGAGGTAAGGTGGTTGCTCCTAAACATCCAGTACCAGGAATGGGTTACTTCGCAGTTTGCCTTGATACAGAAAATAACGCTTTCGCTTTATGGGAGTCCAGCGAGAGCGCAAAGTGAATAACCTATTCCTCTTTTAGCTGTTCATCCTGACAATATTATCTGCATCTTTTTTTACAACCTATAACTGATGAGTATATGCCTTTACAAATGTCTATACATTTTGGTTAGCAATTGTGAAGTACAATATTACTAATACAAAGTTGCTATAGTTACTAAAAGCTCAAGTAGAATAGGACTTGAGACTGCATTGACACTAACCTCTTCTTGTTGTAGCTATGGAGAGTTATTGGTTTTAGAGAGTTCATAGTAAGAAGAATTGTCTATCCATTATTATTTGAATAGAACTTGATAAACCGTCTTCAAGTGATCTTCGGTTGGTGTTAGATCTTCAAAGTCTATCGCATTTGAATTAAAATAAGACCCTCTATTTGTCTGGCCGACTGGGAATGCAAAAAAAGATAAATCTGCTGTGAGAAATTACTTACTTTTTAAATACATCCCATACAATTAACATTACTTGTTAAACTCCTACACATATGTTAGAATTATTTATCATTAGTCTAATTAATCAAACCTTACATTTTTATAAAGCCCAAATTCTCGAAGCTATGTATGAAAGTACTTGTATGTTTAAAACTTCAAGTAGTATCTATACTGTTGTCTTGTTGGCTAATTCTCTCTGTTGCTGGCATTAATAGCGTATTTGCTCAACAACCAACAGATGAACCTGGTGTTACAATTAATTCACCTGAGCAAGGTCAACAAGTTCCAGTTGGCCAACTTACAATATCAGGAACATCCACTGATAATCCAACAACTGATTGCCAAGTTTCCGTAGATGTAAATGACATAAA
>JAREAI010000322.1:0-4914 GCA_029240435.1 Nitrososphaeraceae archaeon
AAAGAGCATGCCACAAAAGAACATGGCATGACTGAAAAGGATTTTACTCCTGAGTTTATAGAAAAAGTAAAAGGATTAATTCGGGAAGTCTAATTATTACACTTTATAATTTATTTTATATGGATTATATTTTAGTGATCTTAGCGATTTTATGGTAGTAGTTAATTAAAAACTAGTTATTAACAAATTTAATTATTAGTTGAGTTTTTGATATTACGTTTGTTACAGTTGTATTATTTAACGATTGAATGTCAGACGTTGAAAGCTTTTTTACCTCAAGAGAGGCTATGTTTTTAAATGTAATATCAAAATATGGGATATCTGGCGCTGTTAATACTATTATGAGGTAGCAATAATAATACTCGTAGTTGGTATTTCAGTCCTGCTACCGAAATATTTTATGGCTATTTCAACAACAACTACAAAAAAGAACATAATATATATAATTTAAATGATTGCCGAATTTCTCTAAACAAAATAACAAGTATAAATCATGAAATTATTGGACATTTGATAAGGGTTTTAAAACCCTGTTAGTAGATGGTATATTGCGTAAAAACATCTATGAACACAAATAAGGACAGTAGAAAGAGAATTAAGAAAATTAATAACGATACTAAATTAATCTTGATAGCAGTCCTTGTCTTTTTATCTGGTATCCAAGGTGTGATCTTAACCTCTTCTTCTTCTTCATCATCATCTTCTTCATCTTACCTTGGAGGTCAAGTATTCGCACTACAAGAACATATTATTAACAATAAGGAAAAAGATGAGAACAATAACGAACTTTCACTTTCAAGTCTAATAAAACAAGGATCTCCTCATTTAGGCGATCTCTCTGCACCAATTACTATAATTGACTTTAGTGATTTTCAATGTTATTTATGTGCTAGATATGTGAAAGAAACAGAGCCAATAATTTATGAGACTTTGATCAAGGCAAGTTCTGGGAATACCATAAGATATTATATACAAATCAGAAGCCAATTGATTCTGGTTGGGTTAGTAAAGATAACCTAAAAAAATTTGCTTCGAAGATAACTGGATTGAATATGAGCAATTTTAATTCATGTTTGGATAGTGAAAAATACAAATCCCTTGTGGAGAAAGACCTTGCTTTTGGTTCTTCATTTGGATTTCAAGACACTCCATCTTTCATAATAGTCAATAACGATGGATCAAAGCCTGAAATCTTAAGAGGAGCTCATCCATTTCCTTCATTCAAAGCATTAATAGATAAGAAAATTGTACAAAAGTAAGAGGATAATATTATAATGGTATCGAATATGATGAGAACAATAATACCACTATTATCAATTAGACTAGTATTCTCAAACTCTGCTTATATTATTCTAGCAGGAGCTATAACAATAGGATTTTGGATTCTCTTTAGTGTGTTTGATCAGCTCCTCTTTTTCTTACCTGTATTGGTATTTTACTTACCACATGATGCAATTACAGGATTTATTCTGTCAAATATAACTGCCGTAATAATGGGGATAGTGATAAGTATGAATGTTTACATGCTAAAACATTCAAAGTTGAAGATTAGTAAATCATTGTTCTCTGGATCAACGATAGGAATTCTATCAAGTACATGTGCTAGCTGTTCCTCATTGGGTTTTCTTCTCATATCCACATTTGGTGGATTAGGCATTGTTGCATCAAATTTCCTCTCCATATATCAAATTCCGTTGCGTTTAGTATCGATAGGTATTCTAATATGGGCACTATATTCGATATGAATACAGGCAAGCATATGATGTAATTAGACAAAAGGACACACAAATATTTATTCTCTTACTATAACATTGTGCATAAGAAAAAATTGGGCACGATTCCTATCTTATCCTTTCTTGATATCAGTAACCTAAGTTATAATCTAAGTTACTTCTGTTGACAGAGTGCCTTTATTGCTTTATTACTAAAATTATTTTCACTATCATATATACCATATAAAATAACTCTAATATGATCTTAAAACTATTATGTAGAGTTGGTAGACTTGTGCATTGGTAACAATCTTTTTTTCTCACAACTTCTTTTATTGATTGACGTATACAGACCTCGTTTATATGTGTGATTTCTCTATGTGTATGATATTTTAATAAAGTTATTTTAAATAAACTCCAATGATTTTATCTACATATGGTATAGCAATTTGCCTTATATATTTGTGCTATATTCGTATATTCTATATTTGACAACTTATCGTAATAATGGCTCTGAAAGAACAGAGGTGTTATACAGTGCAGAAAACGTAATGAATGCACTATTACAATTTTTATCTAAAACAAATGGTAGAATGGATTCTTGTGCCGACCATAGAGGGCCTTCAGTGGCTATTGGAGTTCAAGAATATAAGAAATTATTATTTGATCTTAAAACCAGAGGTATTAAATTAAGATATATTACTGATATTACAAAAGAAAATGTCCATTACTGTAAAGAGCTAATAAAATTTGAATATGATATTCGACATTTAGATGGAATTAAAGCAAATTTTTCTGTTAGTGAAACTGAATATATTGCTTCCACAGCTCTACAAGAAGAACAGCCAGTGCCACAGATTATCTATAGCAATGTTAAAGATATTGTACAGCAGCAGAAATATGTATTTGACAGTTTGTGGAATAGAGCAATACCATTTGAACAGAGAATCAGAGAAATAGAGGAAGGAATAGAACGAGAATTTTTCGAAGTCATTACTAACCATGAAAAAGCAAGTCAGATTGTTATTGATTTAGCAAAATCTGTAAAGAAAGAAGCACTGTTCTTTCTTCCAAACGATAAATCTATGGTAATGATAGACAGATCTGGAGTTATTGATTATCTGATAATGGTATCTCAAAATAGTGGCACAAGTACTACTACTATAAAGATTATCTGCCCTATATCTGACGCAAATTTGGATATTGTCAAGAGAATATCTCAGAAGGCACCTGCTATCAGAATTTTAAATGGCTATAATTCTCCATATGGTATGTACATAGTAGACGATGAAAAGGCTCTTAGAGTAGAGCTCAGAGAACCAGCGACTGAAAAGATTTCAGAAGCAATCGGTTTTTCAGTTTATTCTAATCGAAAAAGCACTGTTGATTTCTTCAAATTCGTATATGAGCTACTTTGGAATGAACGTGCATTAAATGAAGAACTAAAAAGATCAGAAAAAATGCAAAAAGATTTTATCAATATAGCAAGCCATGAAATGAAAACACCTACTCAGGCTATTTTAGGATATTCTTATCTATTGCAAAGCCACCCCGAAAGGAGGGAAGAGATGATACAGGCAATACAGAGAAATGCGATCAGACTTCAGAAACTTACCAGCGATATATTAGATGTCACAAGAATAGAAAGCCAGACATTAAACCTAAACAAAGAACAATTCAATCTAACTAATTTGATATTAAGCATTATTGAAGACTATACGAGTAGGATTGAAAATGATAGTAATAGTAATGTAAAGTTATTGTACAATAGACCTAAGGAAGATGTCATAGCAGAAGCAGATAAGGGAAGAATATCGCAAGTTATTTCTAATCTTCTAAGCAATGCTCTTAAGTTTACAAAGGAAGGAGTTATTTCTATTATCTCAGAAAAGAAAGATAGTCAAATACTTGTTAGCATAAAAGATACTGGTACTGGAATAGACCCAGAAATAATGCCAAGACTGTTTTCAAAGTTTGCCACAAAATCCCAGTCAGGAACTGGACTTGGACTTTTTATTTCAAAGAGCATAATTGAAGCTCATGGTGGCAATATGTGGGCTTCAAATAACGATACTAATCAAGAAAATGGAAGAGGAGCATTATTCACGTTTAATCTACCCCTAAGCATACAGTAGCGAATAAAAAACATTGTAGGCGATTAAATTAGTAGAATATATAGTATAGGATATGATTACTATGAGGAAGGTGTAACTCATACTACAGTGTGTGTGTAAGGTGCTGGTTGGAAGAAGTTATGAAATCATTTCACTAAGACCTCTGTATATTTCTAAGAAACGCCTTCCCTTGTATGTTATTCTATAATAATAGGAAGATCGTTGCTTTTCTTTTTCATCCTGTTCTTTTTGATACTCTTCTATCAAGCCTTTTTCCAATAGAACTGAGAGATATTCTTTCAACTGTGCAAAAGATAGAAAGACATTGTACATTATTTTCGTCTTTGTTAATCCATTATCGCCGTGACTATTAACAACTTCTAGGATATGTCCAATTATGTCAGTCTTGCTACGATATTTCATAACAGTAATAACATTGTTCATTTATCGTGATTAGATTCCTAACTGCTACTCTTGAATAGAAATTTATTTGATCAATATTAAGATCGAGCACAGATAAGGTATATGAGTGGTTATAAACAGTTCTATACTCTTGAAAAATGGTCTGTTTTATATTTTCAACCATACAGTAATTTCTTCCTGTCATTCATATCATTTCTTTTTATTCTATGATGCCAGGAGACCTAGTTCACTTATCCACCAACTAGATCTTTCTGGATGCTCTTTTTTTATAGACATCCTTAATTTACGTTAACATTCATTATAAAACATTCGGTCAAGAATATTGATAAATATTTCACAATGATAGTATAAAAGATAGGGTCATAAAAGAAAAAGGGAAGAAAGAAAAATTGAAACAACAATTAAAGTCAATGAATCCAGGATCAAGACAGTTTTGGAATATAAATGGGAGATTACATGGGAAATGTTAAGATTTAAAAAGAATTCTACAACGGTTTCCATGATGAATTCATCAATATTAGACGCAGATGTAAAAGAACTTTGTATCCATGTTATGAAAAAACTGATAGAAAGAACACAAAATGATGAAACCAAAAGTATTAACAAAAATGCTGTTTATGAAGAGGCTTGTGCTTCATCAAGTGGAATTGGAGCCTTTGACTCTA
>JAREAI010000323.1:0-3340 GCA_029240435.1 Nitrososphaeraceae archaeon
TTATTTGCATGGCAAGACTTCTGGAAACTCTTACTATACCAACCCAGCCAAAAATTACTAGAAATCCAGTAATGAGAAATATGCTTCGTCCAAGAGTGATAGACATGATGATAAGAAGAGGAAGGGTAGGTAAGGTATAAAATATATCATTAATTCGCATTAGCGTTTCATCGGTTCGATTTCCTTTGTATCCAGCTATAACTCCGTAAAGCAATCCTATAATTACAGATGCTATTGACACACTCGCCCCAATGAATAATGCTATGGGTGTTCCCCATAGGATGCCTATTGCCAGATCCCGACGTAATTCATCAGTTCCAAATAATCCATACGCTCTTCCCCCAAGAATTAATCCAGACTCTAGCACAGTATCAGAATTGTCAAAAAGGTAAAATGTTTCTTTGATAAAATATTTTCCCTTCAAGACTTTCTTTTCTTCAATATCTGAAAAAATCATTACCTGTGGTTTTGATGCGTCCTGCGGATATCTAAAAGAGTCACTTATTTCACGAAGATATTCAGCCATAGTTGGATCCGTGGAAAATATTCTGGATGAGAATTGGTTTTCATTGTTCGTTGCCAGAGATGAAGGTAAAGAAGAATAATAAATTCTAAACTCCTCTCCATCAGGTCTGGTCACGTCGACCTGTAACAATGGAGGTATCTGACCATATCGCACTGAATATGGAATCATAAAGTCAGTTGGATAAGAATCGTATGAGAAATCTAGGGCGTAGGAATGAATTTCAGTTCGTATATTATCAGCGATTGGTATATTTGTTATTGAAGCATCATCTAAAGTCATGATTAGATGTTCGAATACTTTAGGACCAAAGATTCCAATATTTGTCCATTGCGGTGCTGCTGCTTTAGGATAATCAATCCAATAGTTTGGATTATTCCATTGTCTAAATGACTCTAATGGGATTGCTAGAATAGCATACAAGCTAATTATAATCAGCGATATCAAGATAATAACACCTGCTATTCCACTTTTAGATCGCAAGAACTCGGCCAGAAAAACAGAACGAGGAACTATTTGACTGGTCATCCTGTTTTTATCCTTGGATCGAAGAGAGCATAGGAGAGATCCATAATCAATACTGCAACAACAAAAATTAAAGTACTGATATAGGTAAGACCTATAATAATAGGGAAATCCGAGAGTCCTATCGCGTCATAATATAACTTACCTATTCCGGGCCAATCAAAAACCGCCTCAACTATTATAGATCCTCCAAATGAACTTGCCAAACTTAGGGCTATGACAGTTATAATAGGTGGGGCTGCATTTTTTAAAGCATGTGAGTAAAGAATCTTCCTCTTGGATATTCCCATTGCTCTTTTGGATGTTATGTAATCTTCGCTTAAAACATTCTTGACAAAATATCTGACTATATATGCCCATGATCCAAAACCTACTAGAATTAGTGTTATAAATGGTAATGTCATGTGGTACAGTAAATCCGTAATATATGCGGGGTCAGAGGGCGAAGTAAGGGGAGTAGACCGGGCAGGAAAAATGTGATATGCAAACGCAAATAGATATATCATTAACATACCTATCCACCAACCGGGGAAGCTCGTGCTAAATACCGCGAATGCAGAATTCATTCGATCTGAAATGGATCCAGCCTTATTTGCTACAAAAGCACCAAGAAATAGTCCGATAATTGTTATAACTATTGTCGATGTGGTGAATAATAATAATGTCTTAGGTATCCTTTCTATTATTATATCGCGTACACTCGAAGACCCAGACTCTGAAGTAAAAAAATGAGAGTTTCCTAGATCTAATGTCATTACCTTAAAGAACGTATTGAAAAATCGTGTAGGTGAATACCAGGGTTCGTCTAGCCCTAGCGTTCTGTATTGAAGTTCTTTTTGTGTGTCAATATATTTTTGGCGGGCTTGGATGGTTTCAAATTTTATATTGCCCTCGTTTACTTGCGTAACAATGTTGACATTCACTGTATCTTTCAAAACTTTGTTCATAGTCTCGCCAAACAGACCTATCGTCATAACTAATACTACAAAAACAACTATCATCATATTCATTAATCTCTTTAGCAGATAAAGAGGAAAGCCTGTCAAACCTTGTTTGATATCATAAAGATAACTTGTATTAATAGTCTCTGGAATGTATGGTCATTTTTAACTTCTGGATAATCGCATTTATCAAATTAGAGCATACCATTACAGAAATGCCCAAAACGGCTACGACAAATAGTACCGTGCTTATGGATAAGACATATGAACTATTAAACAATATACCAACACTTACAGAAGTGACAGAGATACAAAGTAATACAATTAGGGAAGTTTTCAATTTCTTAAAATTGACTCTTAAACCTAACTGTCGAGCAACAATGGATAATGGTGATAAATACGTCGCTCCTATCAACATGCTTGCGATTGTTCCAGCAAAAAGAGTCCCTATTTCTCCACCATTAGTAATAGAGTAAGCCTTTTCTGACAACGATAGTATCCCAAACAGTGGGTATAATCCTACTCTAAGCGTCTGTTGCAACCATGACTGCTCTCTTTCATACTCTGCTACTTGAGGACTAAAGGAATAATAAATTAAGTTAAAAGAATTCATGAATGCCATGCCACTTGTTGTTGATAGAATAAAATTATCTCTAAAATCGCGCAAATACATGACTTGTGGCGCAAGATGCGATCCATAAGTTGCTGTAGCAATAAGACATCCTGATTGTTTTATTTCATCTTCTTGTTTTGATTCGGTTGCAATGTTTTGGGAAGTCTGTTCTTCCTGTTTTCCTGAAGTCTGTGTATTCCATGTGCTATTATCACCAGGAATTGCCAAGATTGTCTTGGTTGAAAGATCAGGACGAAAAGCATAATTACTGTTAGCAAATATTTTCAAAAGGTTAGGACCTACAGAAAGTTTTGATGTTTCATTAGATTTTAAATTGATCTGAAAATTACCAGTTTCATTACTGTTCTGTTCTGCCTTACCTTTAACGATTAGCTTTCCGTCTTTATCAGAAATAAAGTAATTAATAGATGCATTGTTGCTTGGTTGTCCATCAACGTCAATATATGCAACTATTTTCGAAGATTGGCCTATTGTTACAAAATTTGGTGTCACTACTTTTTTAATGGTAGCAAATCTGGGAGATTCAAACAATGACCAATGTCCTTGGTCAAATGGATAAGTATTATCTCTGTATGCCTTAATGGTAATTGTCCTTCCAGATGGATTGTAATTATCTAGGAAGAAAGGACCATTGCTAACTATTGCATGTTTATGAGTATCAATCCATTTGATGCTGGCATCGTAGCGTTTCTTTGCATCAGCAGGGCTAACAATGTC
>JAREAI010000063.1:0-25002 GCA_029240435.1 Nitrososphaeraceae archaeon
GAAGAAGATGAAGTATCAAATAGATTACCCAAATTCCAGAAAGCAACTTTAATGTTACTATCCATATTGCCTTTGCTAATTTATGTAATATAATGTATTCTTAAAGTGGAAGTTTACTATAAGGTGCAATTTTTCCTTTTCATAAACTAACCGAAAACTCTACATAATTATAAAATTAAAAAGTCTTCTATGGCCTTCGAGTTATTTCAATATTTGTTAGGATGTGCAGTTACAGCTTTCCAAATGTATCCAAAGCTCGCGACAATTTTATAAATTATATGATGTTACGTGAATATATCATCTAAATGTCAAGGAGCATTGATTTCTAGGATCTGGTTTGTCGCAGACATAAATAGATCCCTTCCCGATTGAGATCGTATGCGTTAGAATCTCATTTTGGTAGTTTCATTCATTATTTTTTTGTTATTGTTAGTAAATATGCAAAGTTACTACAAATGATAAAGAAGTCCCATTTCATGTAATTATGCGATAGGCTAGATATTATAGTTACAATTCATTTATCTTATAATGGCTAAGAGCAATTAGATATATTAATGGATACTGTAGATGCAAGAAAAATATCCCCCACTAATGGCTATTCAAATCTAGAACAGAACTTCCCGCCAGGATTTAAAATTGAGAGAGAAGAAGATTTGGATAAATATATCACTTTGAGCATAGGCCCACAACATCCTGGTTCTGGACATATGCGAATAGTTGTTGTAGTAGATGGAGATATAATAGTACATGCTGATCCCGATATAGGTTATGTCCATCGAGGTGAAGAGAAAATGTCAGAATCCAGAACCTTTATGCAAAATGTACCACATATTGAAAGACCTGTTATTCATGACTCAAGTGGCATCCTCTATTCTTATTGTCTAGCTGTCGAAGAACTTCTTGGTATACAAGTACCTGAAAGAGGACAGTATCTTCGTGTAATAATGGCTGAGATAGACAGGATAAATTATACATTATATTGGTTAGCAATACTTGGAATTTTCTTAGGTCATTCTACAATGTTTATGTGGCCTACAGCTGATAGAGAGTTGTTTGTAGACCTCGGGGATATGGCTTCTGGACAAAGAATCACGCATGCATATCTTGTACCTGGAGGGGTCCGCAGCGACATTCCATCCGAATTCAAAACTAAGGCATTTGAGTTCATAGACTATTTTGAGAAGAGATTAAATGAATATGATAAGATATTTTACAATAACCCGTTATTTAGGCAACGAAGTGAAGGGATAGGAATTTTGAGAAGACAAGATGCCATAGATTTTGGTACTACTGGTTCTGTGATAAGGGCTTCTGGGGTAGATTATGATGTAAGAAAAAAAGAGCCCTATGAAATCTATGACAAGATGGATTTTGAAGTCTCTACAATGAATTCAGGCGATTCATTTGCAAGAAGTATTCTTCCAATCTATGACTTGCGTCAAAGTATCCAGATTATACGTCAGTGTTTAAAAGATATCCCACAAGGCTCATTCAGGTCTAAACTTCCTCCTACGCCAAAAGGTCCTCCTGGTGAATCTTATAGAAGAGTTGAATCCGGCAGAGGAGCATTAGGGCACTATCTTGTAAGCGATGGTAGCCCTAAAGCATACAGACACAAGATAAGTGCCCCATCATTTAGAAATTTGCTTGTGCTGTCGTATTTATTAAAAGGAGCAAGATTAGCTGATCTACCCATGATTTATTGGAGTCTTAATATTTGGCCTATTGAGATTGAAAGGTAAGAAGAGTAAAGCCTCGAAATTATACAATGTATCTCCAATTCTTTTATTCTATAAAATACAGAATAAGCTACTCGTGATAAAGGTACTAAATGTGAACCCCAATGAAAAAAATCGATAGTTTGTTGCCGAAATTAACTGATCCAGGTGCTGGTTTTAATGCTTTTATTGGTAAATTAGGAGACATATTAGTTGAAGCAGTTGACAAGCCGCTTAAATATGCTATCAATTGGGGACGAGCATTCTCGTTATGGCCTGTACATTTAGAAACTGGCTGCTGTAGTGTGGAACTTGGAGCAGCATCTAGTCCAAGATTTGATTTAGAACGCTTTGGTGTGATTGAAGCCTTTGGTTCATTAAGACAGTGTGACCTCTTAATTGTTCTTGGTACGGTAAATAGAAAGATGGCACCTAGGTTAAGATTAGTATACGATCAGATGCCTGAGCCAAAATATGTTATAGCAATGGGAGCCTGTGCAATTACTGGCGGACTATATTTTGATTCATATAATGTGCTTCCAGGGGTGGACGGCGTCATTCCCGCGGATGTATACGTTCCTGGCTGTCCACCAAGACCTGAAACTCTTATTCAGGGAATAATGCTTCTACAAGAAAAAATAAAAAGAAAAGAAATAAAGCAAGTGTAGAGAACTAATAAGTAAAAATGACATATGTAAAATTTTGTCTGTCTGCAAAAAAATTGTATTGATATTGGAGAAGAAATAACAGAGAATAATCTTAAAATAACTTATAATTACATGGTACTTTGTTGAATGTAAAAAGTGGTAGAAAACTGAAGAGGAAAAATGATAGCAACATCATAACAGCGATAAACAGAAAGAATGACTTGCGCATATTCATATTTAATTCAACGCCTGGTTTTCAGTTTTCTCTTATTGTATTGTTTGCCATTGCAAGAAAGTATTATCATAATAACATAAGAAAAGACAGTAGTAATAATAATCAACGAGTAAATAACAATTTTGTATTTGAATTTTCTTCACGCGAGTTTAGAGATACTTATAGTAAGCTTGCATATGATTTAGGATTATCCAGACATCTAGTAAGAGAAATTGCATTCCCAGAATATACACTTACTTTACTATATTTAGGATTTATACGTGAAAAAGAAGACACAGGTGAATATGAATTTTCATTAAGTTTGGATGAATCAAAGTGGCTTGCATCTGTAGCATTAAACATTATAGAAACAGGAATTAGATCACCTATAGAGCAGGATACAGGCATCTCCAGCCGTAATTTACGTTCAAACCAAGAGATTGAAGGCTTAATAAATGAAATAGTGTTAACTAAACCCTCTTCACATCAAAGAAGAGATAAAGAAGAAGAACAGAGCAACAGTGAAAAACTTGTCACTCCAAGAAGTAGGGATTATGGTAAGGGAAGGCCTTCATATATTCCAAATAAGCAACCACCGACAACATATAGTCTAAGAAAGAAGCTAAGCCCGGATGAAATTAATAGGTTGGAGAAAGAATTTATAGGAGAGACCTGCGAGGATTGTGGCAGAAAAATACTCTTAGATGATTTTGATATCTGGATAGGTGAACCTATGAGACGAACTCCTTCAAAAGTACAGGATCAAAGAATGAGTGATATTCTTGCAGACTCGACAACAATAACAAAAGATTCTGCTAATAATAATATAACTATGACTCTTGACTCTAAAATACATTCTACAGACAGAGAGATTCTGGAACTTGGATATGGCATATTGCCGATGGATGGAAGAAATGGCTTTATTGCATTTGCAAAGCCAATAAGGAATTGTCCTATCTGCGGATACAATACATGGAATTCTATGTCAGTATCGCCTAATTTTTAGCACAAATTCTTTATTTTCTAGCCTTTAACAGAAAAATATGATATTATGCAGAAGCAATTATTAGACGGAATAGTGAGAGATTATTCTTTAAAGTTATGTTCCACCGGTAAATTTTTCGAATATAATGCGAACAGTGACAGAAGATGTGACCTATCTGGACATTAAACGAAAAATGCCTCGTAGCACTAATTCAATTCAATACTTTAGTATAATGCGAGCCAGTTGATTATGAAAAGTAAGTCTATTGAAGAGTAAAGTGCCTTACTCTTTCCAAATCTGCTTTAGCAATTAGGCGATGAAATCCAACTAGATTTGCACATTGTAGATCTTATCCTAAGAACACAAATCTAGAAAATCACAGTAAATTGTCGAAATTGTATTAAGGATAGTAGATGTTGTTGTAGAGCGACTATTTAGTAAAGAACCAATTTAATTTACAGTTTTTTGTATTTCAAATTATAAGATTGATTACAAAGATATTAGATATTTAGCGAGAAACCATTTAGCATAAAACGAAGTCCTTTCAGAATCTGGAGAATTTGGTTCTCTTTCATTTTACCATATTATCTATATCCTGGGAATTGAATGCACTCTTCCGTTTTGGTATAACTTCAAAAGATGACTAGATAATATGGTAAATAGTTCTATATTTATATATGATACTCTCTATGTATTTTGTAAATTAGACAAGAAAAAGAAAATAACACCCTGCGACTGATATCATACTTTCACCTGACAAGTAGAGATTACAATAAATAGATTGAGAAATAACATCTTAATATTTGCGGACCTTCAATCACGCATTTGTTGTAAATAATGATATAGATAGAGTTTGGGAGTTTTACACAGATATTAAACATCTTGAAATAATAACTCCAAAGGAAATGAGCCTCAAAATTATTAATGCTACTACAGGCCAAAAATTAACTCAAGGATCAGAAATTTCGATTGTTGGAAAAATAATATTAAGAAAAAGTACATGGCATTCTAGGATTACTTCTCTGAAGCCGTATGAATATGTGGATGAGATGTTAAAGGGTCCATTCAAAAAATGGAGGCATTTACATAGGTTCCATGCTACTAACCAAAAGCAAACACAAGTAATAGATATAGTAGATTTTGAACTACCATATGGTAGCATAGGAAAGTTATTATTTGAAGGGTATGCATATGATCGTCTTGAGAAAATCTTTGCTCACAGAAGAATAACTACAATTAAAGTTTTAGAAAACACCTAAATTATATATATTCCGATAGTATATTACATAATTTTAAGACATCAAAGATGACAAGCCAAGACATTGACAACCTCCTAAAGACTATATCTCAAAAGCTTCAAGTCGGAAGGGAAGACTCAGGTAAGACAGATCGGGAAATCTAATGTTACATTATTAACATTTCTAGCATATGTTGTTTTCTAAAACTGCTTTAATTATTATCGTCACATCTCATGAGGTACCTAGTTTTTTACATGCTTCAATGACATTTTGGTATCTTCCTAGGGGAACTATCTTGATAGCGTATCTACTATCCAAAGGAATGTATGTTCCAATGGTGAATGGTATTGCTCTAAGACCTTTATTCTGTTTTTATTAGCAATATTATCGAAATCTTCAACCATATTTAATACAATCTTTCTGCTTTGTATATTGTTGAGGGGACAGGATTCTGTTGTGTGACTTCCATATATACCATACAATGCCATTGAGAATATTACCGATATGCATGTATTAATAAGATTTTTTATCATTAGAAAAATAAAGAATTGTTATTATGTTACTCTTCTATCAGACATGAATTTGATAATTAGTTCTAGAAACAATTTAAAAGCTGTATTATTCGATGCCTTTGGATCGTAAAAGCAAAGTTTCTTCTATCAGTTCATTTCAAATACTTATTGATCGTTTGGAGAAAAGAGTCCTGGTAAGCTTCATAGACATCCTCTCTTTTGATACATGATTGACAAATGTAGGCGTGATGAGATTTATCTTTATAATAGTCAACATAGTCTACTGAATCATCATTCTCATTACTGCTGGTTTTTGTTTTATTTCCACAAATAAAACATTTTAATTCTATAGTCTGCTGCGGAGATTTTCTTTGTTGAGCAGTAGCGAATTCTTTTTTTCCTGGCTCAGGAGTTGCAGATTCCTCTAGGCTCATACTAGCAATTGCCTTGTTGTTCGCATTTCTAGAAGGGCAATTCAGATGTTTAACAGCCTTTGTAGATTTAGACCAAAGTGCTTGTCCTGATGTTATCTCTTTACCACATTCGCAGCATTTTCCTCTGAACTTTATGGTTATTTCAAGCCAATCGTTAGGATTAGTCAATTTTACTCAACTCAATTTTCTTTTAAAAGATATAAAATACATATCAGATCCAGATACTTTATTGTTACTATTAGGATATAATAAATTAATCTTGTACTCTCGGTGCTAGGTAGAATTGTAGCTTTACCATACCAGATAAAAGAAATTCTAATCTCAGAGGTTTGTTTGAAGAATATTCTATTGTGACTAGATTAGATGATTGATGACCAATAGCTCTTATTATTTTAGAAATAAAATCGATGTTATATGTAGATTTGCTATTTTCCTTTACTGTTATCTCCTCTAACAATTCAACTTTGCTTTTATCATCATCAGCATCCATTGTTACTCTTGCCTCACCTCTATCACTATCACCACTAAAAATAAGAGTTTTTTTATTAGTAGAAATACCACTACTACTATCTATGGTTATTTTTTCAGATATTGCTCCAACATCACTTAGTATTTTATCTAGTGTTTCTATTCCTATGACTATTTTACTATCAAATGTCATCTGTGGTAAAGGAGATGTATTACCTGTGCTTTCGATTAATCTCATCTTATAATTGCGTAAATAGCCGTCACCTTGAGTCTTGATATTAAGAGAACTGTTATCTAGAACAACACCTATTTCTATAGAGTCATTGGCGTTTGCTCTTTTGATTATCTTTGAAAACTCATCTATTCTGACTCCAAATTTTATTGTTGAATCACAATGATACTTCTCAAATGCAGAACTTGGCCAATTAATGTCTATTAATGCAATATGAGATGGATCCATTGATCTGAATGTAATGCCTTGCGGATCAGCATCAAATAGTGCTTCGTCTATTATTGTCAAAATTGCAGATGATACTGACTTCCAGATTTCAGAAGTTTTAGTGATAGTAAAAAAATGTAATTCTGATATTGATTTTGATGATGACATATATATAATTTCTTTATTTATTCTGATGATCACTTTTTTAATCGGTCATTTCAATTAATTCGACTTTTGAGTAAAAAAAATTTGTTGGTAAGTATCAAAAGTCTCTCTTCTTTGTATCTGTAATGTCATGATAACTTGATATTATTATTATAAAAAATTTTCAAATCCAACATTATGCTAACTCAAAAGAATCTTTTTTGTCAACAAACTCAAAAGTTATGCTGATAACAGGCAATTTCACTGGTAAACCAGCGGTAAACACTAGGTATGGACTGGGCAGGATTCTATTCTTTGTAGAAAAAGGGTTCAGCTACTTTTTCGATGACATAATTAATAAAAGAGTTTATTTTTTTAATTATTTATTTATTTTACTTATAATGTAAGGTTCGAATCCAGAAGGATGCATATGAAAATTCATTTGAATCGCCTTTCTAACTTGTTAATATTAAGAGAATCAGAAGATTAACAAAATACACTTTTGAAAGAATTAAATGACAAACTATATTTATCAAAAAGTGTTCTATAGGCCTATTTACCATGCTACGGAGATAAAGATGGAAGCCAAAAGTCTTTTCTGGAATTGGCATTATTTATTTTGTTTATGTACTCATAATCCAACAACTGGTAGAAATACATAACACAGAATCAAAAATATGAAGAGAACATATCGACTCAAGACCATGTTGAAAACATGGATGAGTCAATAGAGCTAGTAATGGTATTACTACAACCACAACATAGATGGACTTGAAATAGTAACGGTAGGCTTCGAATGGAGGACTTACATTTAATTGCTTAATGATTTCGAATACATGCCAGTTAGTAGGAAAACAAAAAAGAATTTCTTAAAGTGGATATTTATTATCTGATGGAATAATACTTCTTGAAACATTCTATGGCAATGCTGGTAGAGAAATAAAGAGAGATTCACTATTGCGCAATGGAAAGGAGACAACCAACTAGTAGATGAAAATGAATTATTTTACTAGCCATCTTTATCTATCTAATTTATCTTGCTTGGTTTTATTATACATAAATTATATATTTGAATAAAATAACACAAAGCTAAAGTGAAATCTTTCTATGGATAGATAAGCACGCATAATATAGCAATAATCATTTAAAATCAAATGTAATGGTTAAGAGAGATTATAATGTAATTATGGGATGCAAGAATTTTAGCATCTGCTATAGTGTTAGTAATAGTATGAATATGACAGTAAGAGTGGGAGTTTGTTAGTTGCTATACATGTCAAAATTTAAGGCATTTACTGTATTCATGGTATTTGGAATAATTCTTTCTGGTATTTGGTCTAATGATATTTTTGCTGATGCTGCATATGCACAGTTATCAAATACTGATATATCAGATGTGGATATTACCTCGCCTGCTCCTAGTCAACAAGTTCCACTTGGTGAACTCACAATATCAGGAATATCTGCAGATAATGCTACTACTAACTGTCAGGTTGATGTTGACTGGAATAATCAAAAGCCATACCAGAAAACCTTAGCAACTGGTCCTGGCGGAGTAAATGACTACTCGAACTGGACATTTACATATACTAAGGACTACCATCTTATTACAAATGGAACAAATGAACTAACTGCCAAATTATCCTGTACCGATAATTCGATTCCGGTAGCATGGGATACAGTAGATGTCCTTGGTACCGGCAGTAGCATCAGCAGCACATCTAATGTTGGATGTATTAGCAACGACGACCAAATTGGTATTTCAAAACTTGTTAATGCTACTAATATTACTAATGCTAATGCTACTACTAATACTACTACTAATATTACCCTGCCATCATTAGTTTATACTTTTGAACAGTCGCCTAATCTATCTGGCTCAGACTGTATAGATATAGCTAATAGTAGTTCATTGCAGCTTACTATGTTTAGTATTGCAAGTTGGTTCAATACTCAAATGAATGTTTCTAATGGGTCTAACGCATTTATTGTTACAAAGGGAGGCGTGGGTTCAGATAGCGTAGGAAAGAATATGAATTACGGAATATGGATGATTGATTCTGAAAATATACAGACTGGGTTTGAAAATTCTTCAGGTGCTAATCATTTTGTAATGTCACCAAGCAATTATAGTGATGGTAATTGGCACTATGCTGTTGAAACTTATGATGGTTCAGCAGTTAAATTATATGTAGATGGTGTTCAAGTAGCAAGTAATTTAACAACAACAACACCACCACCAACACCAACAACAACAACAACAACACCACCAGGCACAATACCTGATAATACAGGTATACAACCAGTTAGAATAGGAGCTAATTCATTGGAACTAGTTGATGGTAAAGGTGATGGATACTTTATTGGTAGTATTGGTGAAATTAGAGTATGGAATAGGACCTTGTCAGCAGAGGAAGTATCAGCAGCATATAACAACGGATTATTTAATACCACTGGACAAGTACTTTATCTGCCATTCTCATCTCAAAATCATCCTCCAGTAGCAGATGCTGGACCTGATCTCACAGTCAATGAAAATCGAGTCATACTTCTTAATAACGGTAAAGGTAGTGACTCTGATCCAGAGGATACCCTAATCTATAAATGGACACAAATTGGAGGAAGTCCTTTTGTCAGGTTCTCTAATGACAATACAGCAACACCAGTATTTAATACTCCCTTAGATATACCAGCTGATACTACACTTACACTTCAACTCTCAGTTACGGATAACCATGGCTTAAATGATACTGATACCATGAATGTTCTTGTCAAGAATATTCCTCCACCTACTCCCCGCCGGAATTGGAAGAAGAAGAAGAAGCTGAAGAGGAAGATGCTGCTGCTGAAGCTGAAGATGCTGCCGAAGATGCTGCTGATGAAGCTGAAGATGCTGCTGATGAAGCTGAAGATGCTGCTGCTGAAGCTGAAGAAGAATAACAAGAATTGCTATGGATATTATACTACGAAGACATCATCTATCCAAATAGTAGTGATTGACTCCTTTTATTTCTCTAGAATTTTTGTAATAGTATACGATAGAAAAATGATATTATCAAATGCGAATATAAGGGCATAAAGGTACACTTTGGAAATTTATTAATTCTGATCATTCTGGCACTTTAATTCATTAAAAAACGACGGTTAGTGATATTAAATTTTTCATATATCATTTTTATGCTACAATCATTATATGATTAACAAAAAATTTGACAAGCAAACTTGTTTGACATAACATTAATAGCAAAATAATAATAATGGCCTAAAATTCAGATAGATTTTTCGATAAAAGTACATCATTCACGAAAAGAAACGAACTTAAACACAGTCACTGCATTCAGGTAGTTATTTTTATTAAATACACCTACCTTATTATAATGTTATATTGATATTGCGATTATTCTTCTAGTTTGAAATCATTTATTTAGATAACGTATTGGTATTTTCATAATGGTATTTAGTTATTCTGTCTTTTGCATATGTGTGTATAATCTCACTTCTTAAGTCGACTGAGTGTTGTAAATATCGGTAATTGTTTTAATCAAAAACTGCAATAGTTAAAAAGATAGTCTATCATGTTACTTCTTTGTAGTAACGAAACTATCCAAAAAGCAATAGTTGGCAACTACAATCCTAGTCAGAAATATACTGCTAAGTTGTAGCGCTTCTACTCCTATTGTTCCTTTTTTTAAAAAAGTCTATGTATATGACAATTCCAGCTATAGCAGCTATGATGGGAGTAAGAGAGATTATCCATGCAATAAAGGGAATTTCGCTAGGATTTACTACTGAAATATCAAAGTTAGCTTTTAGCGGGTTGATTTCATATTTTGGATCTCCATTTATTCTAGCTTGAAATGTAATTATGTAATCACTAACATTTTGAAATATATATGGAAAGGTAATATCTCCAAATTCATAAAATTTGTATGGAATTTGTTCAACTACATTTCCAGAATTTCTATCCTTTATAATTAAAGATACAAATACATTATAAACATCTGTATTATTTTCCATAAGACTGAAATTTAGTTTGGTAGAATTATCATTGACTAATGGGATATTAGGATAAGGAAGGAAAACTATCTGATATTTGCCGATATTCCTTGTAATAGTATTCGGTGTATCTGAAAATATATGAGCATATGCAAGAGGAAGATTTTTTTCTTGATGTATAATAGCATTAATATCAGAAAGTATAATCGCTGCAATAAATATATAAAAAATAAAAACGAGATAAGGTAAAAGTGGAAGGCAAACCATGTTCTCAGTTGTTAAATTTCTTCTTACTATTTTAATGATACTCTTGCATATGTGATTTTGAGACATGATAGTAATAAACAAGTAATGCTCCACGCTAAATCAATATGTAATAATAAGATATTCTAGCAGATGGATGGTATTCAAGAAACGTATATAGTGAGCAACCGACCACAATACAAAGCAATTTTCCTAAAGTAGAGTCAATATCACAAAAAGCTTGAGTAGCCGTCAAGAAAAATGTTTCTAATCGATTACTATTCTGTTCAGCTTTTGTACAAGATAAGAAGCTGTTGAACAGATAAAGTAGTCATGAAATACTACATGTAATTTATTGTCTTTGATTTTTCCTATAATAAAATGCATTTTTGAGAAGAAAGTCAAAGACGATTATTATTATTATTAATAATTACACATTTACATCTAGGTATAGACATCCTCCCCACTCAGGCTACTACTGACTTATTTGTTCGAACGGTTTATCAACGATCAATACAATATTAAACATTAGGGTAACATAATTATTAATAATAAAAACCTGATGCTTTAAGTGCGATTATAAATATATGTGCGTTTGCAAGAAAAATATTTTATAACAGAATGTGTTCATGAAATTATTTTTTTATAACATAGAAGTCATAGATTTTTTTCATTCTATTGGTTTTATCCCGAATATAATACTCAAGCATCGCATAGAATGCAGGAAATGTTTCAAGGAGCCCGATGATAACAGACAACAATAGCGTTTGTAAATGCAACGCAACTCTCTTAATCAAACTGATCTTTGAATATCTTAGATTAAGGAATAATCCTAACTGGTATGAAAATAGCCACAAAGTGTAGGGAAATAGTAAGATTAAGCCAATGATAGGATCAAGAGGGCTACTGTTGATCGATGCATTCATCGTTGCTTCAGAAGAAAATGTTTTCATCACTATATCAAACCATGATATTATATCTAAATTAAATTCGCTGATTGATATTGATAATACGAACAACAGTTTTGGAATATACGCATAGAAATAAAAAATAGTAGAAACGACACCTGAAACAAATCCCATAAAATATGTTACTAATTTAAACATAAGTTTAAATTTATGTATAAGTGGAAATCTAACCATATTTTGCAAACTTCCAAGAACCCATCTGCGTCGTTGCATAAAATGGTCTTTGATGTTGAGAGGAGGTTGTTCAAGCAACATTCCTCCATGCCAGCCCATAGACTTTGGACCATATTTCTCGTAAATTTTATAGCCGAAAATTTGATCCTCTGCAAGAGTTGGTCCGAAATTCCAACCTATGGAATCCTCAATGTCTGATCTGACTAGTAAATTGCTACCATGCATGTGCAATGGGGGAGGATTTGTCATTTGAGAAACACAATCATAGCATGTAAAAGGCCTTATAGATTCTGCAATAGCTGTTAATCGATTTGCAGACTCAAACTTTAATGGATAAAAAATTGGACCCTCTGATGCAATTGCATTACCTTTCCTAATGAATTTTAGCAAAGACATAATTGTTTGACTTGTCACATAACTTTCATCATCCATATGGAATATCCAGTAATTGGAGATATTTTTACCAGTTTTACGACGATGTTCCACAGCATATTGTAGGGCTCGTCCTTTTTATGATAGAGATTTGATAGTTCCTATAGTTAATTTTTAAAGAAGAATCTATGATCGAGTCAATTCCCCTTTTTACAACAGGTGTCATCGTCGCAGAACGAGTGGTTATCTGAAAAATTATCATTGGATCGTTATAAATCCGTCGAAGATCCTGTTCAACAAAAGTGTTTCTATTCTTTAGGAATCTTATTCCTTTTTAAAGCCCGTCTTAAACTCAATAGTGCATTTACTCCCCCCATAAAAGAAAGTATGTAGAAAGAAACAGTGCTGAATATGAATATATGATTGGCTCTCCTTGTCGGAAAATACTATAAATCATGGCGTGAAATTAGACAAAAGGTGAAAGTTCTTCAGATATGCAGAATAAAATTCAATATACCGTAAAGAATAACATCTAAGAGGAGTAAATATTATCTATTATCTTATAGTAACGTCTGCTAACTCTTCTATTTGTTTATTGAAGAAAAGAAAGAGGCCTATTATTCTTAAACAGATTATATATCTTATCTTTGCTGAGGGAGACGTACAGAGTTTATTGCTCAAGGCAAAAGCTGTAAAATTCCATATTTGCTCTCTTGTCTTTTCGTTTAATGTATCTGAGTCCCTGTGTTACAAGCTCAATATCTCTTGTTCGTATTTTGTCTTGCCCAACTAACATCATTGATGACAATAATATCAGCTACAATAATAAAATCTCTATTTCATAAGGCTAGATTTCAACAATATATATTACCTCTATGTACTAGATTCCTAACGATATATTTGGCTCCGTAAAAAATTATTATTTCATTCTCTTTTCTATTATTTTTCAGGTTATTTTCATCATTGATGCAAACTGTCACAGCAATTTATCGTCTTTATTAGTATTTTCTAGAATTTATTATGAGTTCAGTAGCAGTAGGAACAGTAAAGCGTGAATCAATTTTGACACGATTATGGCTCACTAATTTTAATGAATGAATTACTGATATTCAAGTATAAGTTAGATCCTATTTTGGATTAGGTTTGATATCTAGATTACATAAAGGTTTGAAAAAATATTTGCTAATTTATGCATTACAGCGTATTATTTATCTATTTTTTAATTGTGATTCTTTTATTTCTTGTTGCCATGTATGAATAAGAGTAACTTCAACTGTTTTGGTCGAGTTATTATTATTAATAGAGGAAGATCTATTGCTTAAAATTAAAGCATATGCATCACTTACTGGTGGTTTAAAAATATCATTAATTCTATGTCCATTATTGCTATAGTGCAACTTTATGTTGTGAGTATTATCATTACTACTTTTCCATGCAGGGATGTCTTTTCTACTAATTATTAAAACTTCTATTTTATCATCATCACTGCCAGGACTCTTTACTTCTATATCAAAAGACAACCTATAATCAAACATAAGTATCAGATTTACACCAAAATACAATATCTCATATCCGTGCGAATTCTCAGCAGGTATATTAAATTCATTGATATTTCTCATTACATGGGGAAGAACTTTTACCATAGATGAATATTAGTCCTTATGCTATAGAATATTTTTGCATATTCAATACAAGCCAGTACTGAAAGTTTCGATAAATTAAGGACAGGCAGAAGATAATAATGTGTGTATTCACACTGTACGGTAAGACAGTTTGGTCAGGTTTGGTGGTATCCGTTGTGTCAGCACTACTAAATTAGAATCCTGTTACAGTTTAATCAGAACGGTCCATATTTAATTTTTATTTTTAAGATAAGGCAACAAGAGGCGAGTCACATTCTAATCCTTCCCAGTCATTTTCTTTATTAGGGAATTATTATGGAGTTCCAGCTAGAATTACTGAAGTTCCATTAGTCAAGGTATCAAATGCAGGCGAAAACCTCTTTCCAATTTCGTACAACTCATTTATTTGTTCTTTTGAGGCATTATTGCTTTTAATATTCATATTTACTCTAAATTGCTGAGCACCTGGTCTTATATCATTAGATATACCAGTAAAACCACGCAAGTCGACATCACCTTCTACATCAATGTCAATCCTATCAATATGTATACCTCTGAATGTAGCATGAGCTACAATAGTTTGTGTCAAACACGCTGCTAAGCTACCCATACAATACTCACATACGGTAGGGCCTCTTCCCTCGCCTGAAAGCTGATTTGGAAAATCATATTGTGCCTTATATTCAGCATTTCTTTCTATATTTTGACCACCAATACGAAATCCATTGGAGGTAGACGTAACACTAAAACCACCATTCCATTCTGATTTTACAGAAAATGTTGCTTTTGCCATCTCAGGATGGTTTCTCATAGATTCAAATACTGTGTTCAGTATTTGCGTATTCACTTCATTGGGTCCATTGTTTTCCTTACTAGTATTCATTTAATGAACGTATTAGAGATGTCCGCAAATAATAAATTTTTGTAGTAAGGAAGAGAGAATAAACAGCAAGAACAGTCCTTCTCCTCATCCTGTATATGTGCTTATGTATTAAAGGTTCTTTGTATTTGCAATAGTGTCCAGAGGGAAGGAAAAAAGAAATATGAAAACACGAATTATCATACAAGTTTTTGTAGTCGATATAACTTATTTTTCTAAACATGAGCAATATTCAAGATGGAAAGATCAAGGCTGCAAGTACATATAATTCAGCTTCAGATCATTTCAATGACTATCCGCTTTCGTTTTGGGATTTTCATGGTAGAAAAACTATAGAACATCTCAGCCTTAACAAAGGAGATATTGTTTTGGATGTTGGATGCGGTGCAGGTGCCTCTGCTATCCCTGCAGCTGAGATAGTAGGAGAAGATGGTAAAGTAATAGGAATAGACCTTGCTGAAAAACTTCTGCAATATGGACAGAAAAAAGCCGCAAAAAAGAATCTCAAAAATATTGAATTTAGAGTGGGTGATATGGAGAAACTTGAAGACTATTTTCCTGACAATAATAAGTTTAACGCAGTAGTCTGCGTATTTGCCATCTTCTTTGTAAATGATATGGAGTCACAAATTAGAAAGCTGTGGAAGTTCGTAAGACCAGAAGGAGGAAAACTTGCAATTACTACATGGGGTCCAAGATTTTTCGAACCGGCCTATTCACATTGGAATAACATATTGAGGTCAGAACGTCCAGATTTGTACTCTGCATTTAATCCTTGGGATAGAATCACAGATGGCAAATCAGTACAAAGGTTGATGCAAAATGGAGGGACAACAAATGTAGATATCATAGAAGAACATACTGTGCAGCCCCTAAATACACCTGATGACTGGTGGATAATTGCGTTGGGCACTGGTCTCAGATGGACTATAGATCAATTGGGTCCAAGCACATTTCAGAAAATCAAACAAGATAACATACAATGGGTAAAAGAGAATAACATAAAGGCAATTGAGACAAATGCAATTTATGCTATTGCAACTAAGGATTAATGTCTCTTTTTTACGCACATCAATGGTAACGCAAGTACATAGTTTTCGATTTCAAAGATTGTGTGCCTGAAAGTCAGCATTTAAGAAAGTACACTTGACAGTTACGGCAATCGATATCTCTAATTCTTCCCTTTTCCTTTGTTAAGTACACTTAACAGTCAAGAAGATTCTCAAACATAACTCATGAAATGGTACTACAAATGCAATCTAATTATAAAAAGAGTTGAAGGGATAATCTTAAACACTTCAGCCTTTATTATAACTTCTGAATTAGTGGAACGCTATATGTTCATTGTTAGCTTTCTCTTCTTACACAATAGGTCTTTTTGATTTAGATAAATGTTACTTCGCAATAATTCCGTTATTCTTATTTACATAACTTTCTATCCTACTCTTTTCTTCATAGAGTTTGCTAGATTTCAACAATAAACTCTATTTCAACTGCACTATCCAAAGGTAGGCTGCTTGCTCCTATCGCCGACCTTGAATGTCTACCTTTTTCACCAAATAGCTGCACAATGAAATCTGATGCGCCATTAATTATCTGGGGATGATTGCTAAAAGAAGCGTCACAATTAACAAAGCCTGAGACTTTGACAAATTTCCTTATTTTTTCAAGGCTGCCAAGAGTGGATTTAAGCTGTGCAAGAGCATTTATCGTACAAAGTCTTGCGGCCTCTTGGCCTTCTTCCAGTGACATGTCTTTACCTACTTTCCCTTTAAATTTGACCTGCATAGGAATTGAACCAGGTTCTACAGGGATTTGCCCAGAAACAAACACAAGGTTTCCTGTGATTGCGACTTGAACATAAGAACCTGCAGACTGCGGGGCATTAGGTAACTCTATACCTAAAGCGAGAATTTTCTCTTCTATCATTTGACAATTACTAATAATATTAATAGGTAAATATTATTTTATAGTGTCTATTAAAACATTAAATGAGTATAATAAGTGAATATAAGTACTTGAGGTTTACGAAGGCTTATGCGGTTTAATTTTGATTTATTACACTATTCTTTGTGTTATAATTTATCGTTGAAAATCCATGATTCCATGATGAGTATTCATCTGCTTAGCACATATAGTAAATCCAACATGCGCACAATCATCCGAGCGGCAATTTCTACAAATAGGGATTCCATTTGATATATCTACGACAATATCTATTCCAATACCAGCAGTATTATCTTGTAAAACAGCATGACTACTTGTTACAAATTGCTTCAGAACAAGTCTGTTATCCCATCTCTGACTATCATCTTTTGAATATAACCATTGTCCAAATGTATGCAAACCTTCATCAAGAGTGTTTGCTCTTATCTGAATTTTCTTGTCGTTATTGTTTTCTTTATTATTATTATTCTCAAACATTATTATCTGGCCTTCATATTTAATTGTGAGCTGAATTCCTTGGAGAAAACATCCTCACTCATAGATACTAGAAGCACGAGCAAAGGAGAAATAAATAATTTGTTCTTCCTTTTCATCTGAAAACACTCTTCTGCGAAGAGATACAAATCAATAAATACTGATCCCCCAGTGGGGCATATTAAACTTTTTGCAGGTTATCTCAGGTTCAAAGTTAAAGCATATGCATTGTATTTATCATCTACATTTACATTCGCGTTTGCAATAATGGCAACAAACTATTGATATGATAACTACTACTACCATGGCGGTCTAGCTTGATTGAGGATAGCGGATTATAGTTTTCTGCGCGTTTTATTATATGAATGTATATGCATCTATTATATTTTTATTCCTACTAATATAATCCTGACGGCTTATCTTTTACTACTATTTCAGGATAAATGGAAATTATATGCCATTATTTGTTTATCATGTATGTGTGATATAAATAAAAAAAGATGTGTTTAGTCGTGTACACTACGAAAAGACTTGCTTATTTCTAACATTACAAGTCATTTATCTAGATTGATGTTGTACGTGTAACAGAAAGAGATTTAAAAGCGCCGTCAATAAAACAGAGAAATGAAAAATATGTCTCTAAAAGGTGGTTTGTTGTTAATATCAGTTGGCTTCTTTGTCTTTAATATTATAATAGGTTCAGAATCTATATATGCTCAATTAGAAATTACAAACACCAATAGTACAAACACTGCTACTGCTTCCAACATGACTGGAAATTCTTTAGCAGTGAGGTTGCAAAATCCAATAACAGGATCATTTGGAGATGATCGCTTGACAGGTACAAGTAACATCGATATCATGATAGGTTTTCTAGGAGCAGATACAATACGAGGTCTAGTAGGTGACGACGCAATTCAAGGTAATGAAGAACCGGATAAACTTTATGGTGATACTGGCAGTGATTTACTTCAAGGTGGCATAGGTAGTGATCAATTGTATGGAGGAGAAGGAAATGATATTCTTGCAGGAGGATTAGACGACGACTTTTTATCAGGAGAAATGGAGAATGATAAATTGTATGGTGATGTAGGCGACGATATTTTGGTAGGAGGACCAGCAGCAGATTATTTTGACTGTGGCGACGGCATAGATGTAATCATGGACTTTAATCTAACACAAGGAGATGATCGTGCTGGCAATTGTGAAGAAATAGTTCAACTTGGAGTCTCATAATCTGTGAGTTACAATCTTTTAGTAGGCTAACTCCTCCTATCCGTTTGTTAAATTAGTTTTGTTTTTGCAAAACTATCTACTATGATATTTAGTTTTTTCCTTGTATATCAGAAGGCCTTTAATGTATAGGAACACAAGAACCCTCGTATATTGAAGACAATTCAAAAATAAACAAACATAATACTTAAAAAGAGCCTATACTTACAGCAATGCCTGAATCTGAAGATAAATCATAAATCTATAATTTTACTCACTATTCCTCTTGTATTATCCGCATTTACTCATCTATGGAATCTTGATGGATTTCCTAGCATTTATCGAGATGAGGAGCATTACATGCGAAAAGCTTTGCATGTAATGAATGGTTCAGGTCCTCAAGAAGGTCCAAATGATCCACTTAGTTATCGCGCTCATCCATATACTCATCCATATTTTGGTCAAATTTTCTTGGCAGGTACATTAGGGATGATAGGTTATCCGGATTCACTTAATCCTTCTAGTGATATCAAATCAATTGAAACACTATATGTGGTTCCAAGGGTATTGATTGGACTACTTGCTGTCGTTGATACCTTTCTCTTGTATAAAATATCACAACGCCTTTACAATAGGAATGTTGCACTCATTGCATCAATTTTTTTTGCAATAATGCCTCTAACTTGGATTTTGAGAAGGATATGGTTAGAACCTATCCAATTGCCTTTTCTTCTATTGTCAATATTATTGGCACTTCATTTAAAAGATTCAATAAATAATAACAAGAAAAATGTTATTTTAATTCTATTATCAGGCATATCTCTCGGAACAGCTATCTTTACAAAAATTCCAGTATTTGCTATGATTCCACTAGTAGGCTTCCTTATTTATAATAATAATAATAATAAAAATAAAAATAAAAATTGGAAGTATCTTGGACTATGGTTCATTCCTGTTGTTTTAATACCGTTTATCTGGCCTGCTTATAGCTTAGCAGCAGGTCAATACGATCAGTGGTTAGATGGTGTGTTTTGGCAAGCAGGAGAGAGAGGAGAAAATAATGGAGCATTTAGATCAATCAATACTTTGATGAATATGGATCCAGTTTTAATAACATTGACTTTTGCAGGATTGATTTATGCAGCCATAAAGAGAGATTTTATTATCTTTCTTTGGATCATTCCGTTTATGATCTTTGTATTTCTCGTCGGACACGTGTCATATTGGCATCTGATTCCATTATTCCCTGCATTTTGCATTGTAGCCGCTAAATTGATAGCAGATCTATCGAGCAAAATAAGTAACAAAAATATTCAGAAAATTGCACCCTATGCTATAATTTCAGGGATAGGACTTTTCGGACTACTAACAACTACGATGCTGATAACAATGAATGTGGCTTCCTTTCACTATGAAGTAGAAGCATTTCTTGCTCAACGTATACAAGATATGAATTATACAACTGATGACAAAATAACTATGCTTGCTAGTAACTATTGGCTTTGGCTACCTATATACATATTTGATGAGGATCATGGCAACGATTATAAGAATTTTTATGCCAAAGGACAAATAACAACTGATAAAATTCTTTTTGTTGCTGGTGGGAATTTCATCAACGATATGGTTAGAGGCAATAGGACTAGAGAAAACATAGAGGAACTAAAAATGCTCTATGATAAATCGAAAATTCTTACAACAATAGAAGAAAAAGACTACAGCAATATATATCCTGATAGATATCCATATACTGCTATTAGAGACATAGATCCTAAAGCATCCAAAAGGATTGAGATTAAAGCTAATTATTGATTGGATTCGTCGGCTGTGCCTTTATAGGGATGATTTATGATACTCCAAGTATCAATGCTACTATTGCTGAAATACTATAGCCAAAGACTCAACAGCAGAATCTATTAATACGTTTTTTCTAGACCATAAGAATACAAAATATTTTCTCGACTTTACATGTACTGCTACTAGTCATTAGTAGTTATTGATAGAGCAGATAAATCAATAGGAATAGTAACAGAGCGAGATTTGGTTAGAAAAGTATTTTTGAATTTATGTTGCTATTGAACCAACAGAAAATCAATTCTTGATGTTTATTTATCTTTTAGAGCTGAAAGAAATACATTTTATTCTAGAGAAATTTCCTTCTAAACTCATTGGTAAAAGATTATTATGGAAAACATATACACTTTCAACAGATATGGCGGTACCTGGTATCAATAGATATGCATATGTAGGCTACTGAAAGTAAAACACCACCACCTTCACTCTATACCGTAACAGAAAAGCATTATCGAAAGAACAATCCAAAATGCATTATTAAGGACAGAACGGAATGCTTTGATGATGATTATTACTTTGCATGTACGACAGAGAGAGATAAGTGTGCAGACTAATCCATTTGAGAAATTGGCTCAATTTATTGTTGACTATATAATAAGTGATTGCTTAAGTTAAGAGAGCCCATTATGGACACTTTACTTTCGATTTGAAATGCACATTCCCGCTGTCACTTATGTATATATTATCTGAAGAGTCGATAGTAATATCGTGTGGAATCAGAAATTCACCTGCACCGCACCCTGTAGAACCCCATTTATGAATAAATGTACCATCAGAAGAGAATTTCTGTATACGATTGTTTCGTGTATCAACCACATAGACATTACCAGAAGAATCTATGTCAATACCATGATTTTCATTAAATTGACCATTTCCTGAACCTTTAGACCCCCAGCTAGTAATGAATTTGCCATTACTATCAAACTTTGAGACTCGCGAATTTTCTCTTCCATCGGTAACATACACATTATCATTAGAATCGATAGCGATATCATGGAGATGGACAAATTGTCCTTCACCAGAACCTCTGGACCCCCAGCTAGTAATGAATTTGCCATTATTGTCAAACTTTTGAATCACAGGTTTATTTTGATCAGAGACATATACATTACCAGCAGAATCGACAGCCACGCCCCATGGTCGTTGGAATTGTCCTTCACCAGAACCTTTAGACCCCCAGCTAGTAATGAATTTGCCATTATTGTCAAACTTTTGAATATTGTGATTTCCATAATCTGCCACAAAGACATTACCCGCAGAATCGACAGCAATACTTTCTGGTACGACAAATTGTCCTTCACCAGAACCTTTAGACCCCCAGCTAGTAATGAATTTGCCATTATTGTCAAACTTTTGTATGTTATCTTTATCGTCATCACTTACATACACGTTACCAGTGGAAGAATCAACACCTATACCGTGAGCATGAAGAAATTGTCCTTCACCAGAACCTTTAGACCCCCAGCTAGTAATGAATTGGCCATTACTATCAAACTTTCTGATATGGTTAAAGCCTATAAGCTCGGTATTAGCTTTTTCTTGAGCAAAAGAAGACGAAGAAAAGTTAGTTGCTAATATGATAGATGTTATGATTACTATTGACAATATAATTATGACTGATTTGTTATTTTTCATCATCAATACAAGTTTTAATAAATTTATAAATATTGTAGTACACTCCAATTGTAATTTAAATGGCTATTAAGAAGGATATGTCTTAAATCGATCGATAGTAGTCATGTCATGCTAACTTAGGAGATAAAATTATAGCTGTGCGACATACTCAAACATTATATGAACATATTGAATGCGAGAAAAAGGATCTACAGGGATTGCTGTTGTTATCTATGAATACTTTACATATATTTTTGTATCATTGTCATCACAAAATAAATATAATTATTAATGTTACTGTTATAACAATAGATTAAAAGGTAGCCAAACAAGCCTGCTTCGCGCCTATAGTCATATACACAAACTATTATATCCAATCAAGAAGAAGAAGAAGAAGAGAGATATTTGTCTTTATAGATAATTGAAGGCTAGAACCTCAAAGAAAAAGCACATATCACTCGTATACGATCTCATCAAAGGCGTTTTTTCAGAAGGTACATGATACAGTACAGATATATCTAATGAAAAAATACTAGACACAACATTTTCTATAACAGAACGATAACGTATTAATTGTCTACTACAATATAATAAAATATAAGACGACAAACCAAAGGACAATACATGTCTGATCAGGCTAACGCCAACCTTAATAAGTATCTTTTAATGATTGGAGATGTGCCATATTAATTGACTAAATATAATCTATTTTTTGTAGTATTTCTTATTGCAATACTACTACTTTCAAGTTCTGAATCAATTAAAAATCTTAATTATGCTAACGCTCAGGAATCAGTAAATAAAAAAGAACCAATAATTAATGATCCCAATCTAAAGGCAGACCTAGTTGCTAATGGACTAGAATTACCAACTGGTATGGCATTCCTAGGTCCTAATGATATTTTAGTCATAGAGAAGGAAAAGGGAACAGTACAGAGGATTATAGACGGGAAGAAGTGAAACTTTAGTAAAAGATGGTGGTAATCCTGTGGGCAATCGTCTTTACAGATATGAACTTATGAATAATAATACATTGGTAAACCCTAAACTGCTTCTAGATCTACCAACTAGACCAGGACCTTCCCACAATGGTGGTGTAGTCAGAATAGGTCCTGATAATAATGTATATGTTATAGTTGGTGACCTTAACTATATTAGAAATAAAAGAGCATATACACTTGCCCAAAATGCTGTTGATGGGCCACCACCAGATGGAAGAGGCGGAATACTTCGTGTTACTCAGAATGGTGAAGTAGGAGGAGGAGGTAATGGTGCAGGTTTACTTGGAAATGAAGATCCTCTAAACAAATATTATGCCTATGGAATACGGAATAGTTTTGGAATTGGATTTGATCCTGTAACTGGCAACCTATGGGAGACAGAAAATGGACCAAACCATGGCGATGAAATTAATCTCGTTGAACCAGGATTTAATGGCGGATGGAAACAGTTAATGGGAATGGCCTCTGATTACAAAGGATTTGATCCTAATAATGATTTAGTAGATTTTGGAGGAAAAGGAAAATATAGTGATCCTGAATTTGAGTGGGTTGATACGGTTGCTCCTACCGCAATCACATTTCTTAATTCAGATAAGTTAGGTGTACAGTATGAAAATGATATTTTTGTAGGAAGTGTTAAGGGAGGAAGAATATTCAACTTTGACCTAAACGATGACAGGACAGAATTAGTTCTTGATAATCCGCTAGATGATAAAGTGGCAGATACTAATGATGAATTAGAAGATGTAACATTTGCAAATGATTTAGGTACAATTACTGACATAGAAGTTGGTCCTGCTGATGGTTACCTCTATGTTGTTTCATTTGGCAATGGAGCAATATATAGAATAATTCCTGGAGGTGATTCAAATGGCACTAATGGAGTATCAATACCAGAAGAGAAAGATGAAGAGGAAGAAGATTAACATATTAGAAAGTTATTACTGCAATGCCTTTAGGAACAAAATTTTCTTCTAACATTTCATTCTTTAATATTATATCGCTATACGTTCTGACAGTTAAAGTACCTTGAATATCTATCCCTCTCTCTAAATATATACACATCTTTAGCATTCTTACGTCTGTAAGAAAGGATTGTGAATAGTTCTATTGACAATATTCTTTCCTACACATTCTGATATATGTTTATGAGTGTATAATCATAATGGTACAATCTGCTCATCCATACGCCTTGAGAAATATTAATAGTATAATTACCAAATATATTGCATTATTAACTTTTCTATTATCTAGCATCATAGTGGCTATACCATAATCTGCGGTCTATTTGAGAGATTTCTTGGAAGATTTAATGGGAGATAAGGTTTGTTATTAGTCTGGCTCTTTATTTCGCTAATAAGTTCTTCTAATTTAACATCCTGGCGTTGTTTTTTTTCATTTCTATCTCTAACTGTAAATTTTTCACTCTGCAATTCTTTATCACCAATCACCAAAGTATAACGAATCCATTCTGTCTCTGATTCTCTGATTTTTTTTCCAACCGACTCCTCTCTATCGTCAATGTCTGTTCTAATCTGTTTACTTGAAAGCTCTGTTGCTATTTTTTCACAAAGCTCTGTATGCTGCTTACCAACTGGTATAATACGGACTTGGGTATGGGTTAGCCAGAGAGGAAATGAAGCTATTCCACCAGCTTTTGAAATTTTAGCCGATCTTTCCAGCAATGCGTAGATTATTCGTTCTACTGCACCACTAGGTGAATTATGTAATATGATAGGGTTCTTGCGACTACCATCTTCATCAACAAACTCAATATTATAGCGACTGCCATTTTCCACATCTATCTGATCTGTAGATAGCGCAGCAGCCTTCTCTGAGTTATCGA
>JAREAI010000324.1:0-3301 GCA_029240435.1 Nitrososphaeraceae archaeon
CCTTCCACCTATGCCTAGATATACAGATATGGGTAAAAGCACGACCTTAATCGTCACGGCTCTTGCGTCAGTCATGGTACTATATATAGCATTTGCGTTCATACCGGTCGCAGAGGGTCATGGTGTGCAGGCACAGCTTCAAAGTAGATGGGTACGTATTCAAGATGAAGCTTTTTCGGCTCAAACACTTCAAACTGGTGATGAAATAACAGTAACAGGCGAACTACAGAGTCTGGTAAATAGACCCCTAAGAGCATGGATCTCATTATTTAGCGAATCAACTAATGCAGGAAATAGATGGGAATTTGTTGCAAGAGATCCACCAGGAAATGTATTTGAGATTCCTCCTCAAGCAAATATTCCATATGAATTGAGAGCAAAAGCACTTGAGCCTGGTATATACCATGTACACACACAGCTTAATATTGCAGGTGTTGGCCCAGGCATTGGTCCTGGACAGACTGTACAAGTAAGTGGAGAACCAATCTTAAAGCCAGTTCCTTGGGGTAACGTAGCCTATCAAGTAATTCTTATTGGAGCAGGCCTTGGTGTAACATTCGCTACAAGACCATGGCAAGTTATTTAGAAGAATAAATTCTTCCTCATTTTTATTTTTAAAACGATTCTAACTCTGTATTTCCAATTCAAGGGCTATCTACTCTATTGGCATATCTTTAAAACTAATGATCAAGCGCTTTTTATCTCTTTATTGCTTTATAATAATGTCACTTACCATTCATACAAGTCTTAGGCTTCAAAGGATAATTTATGATTCAGTTAAATTCTATCATACATAATAATCGCCTTAATTGCAATAATAGCTCTTTGTATTGATGAGCAGAAATAGGAGAATGAACTTCCAGAGAAGATTTAACAACCGTTCGCAATATTCACTTATTGTTCTCTGTAGGAGAGATATGTATAAAATTTTCCAGTGATGAATATTTTTGGAAGCATTTCCAATTGTAACATTGTCTAGAGGATAAAATCGTAAAGTCAATTTCCATTCCTATGTCATAGATAGAAAAGATAAAAAATTTAGGATTATCAGATAAGTAGAAGAAAGATACAAAGAATTTTTAACATTTCTTTGTCTTTCTAGAAGATCATTTCTGATTTACCAATGATGTTTTTCATCCGGAATTAGACCGATTTGTTCACGTTCGAAGTATCTTTCCAGCTCTTGTGTCCATTTCTCCTTTGCAGAACCGCCACCAAGCCCCTTTTTCCGTAGCCAGAATGCGATGACACCTAACAGAAACACAGCGAATAACATAGTGCCGAAGATGTAGACCATTACATCGTAGAACAGCGGGTCATATGATGGTCCTATTTGCCCAATCAGACTGTTAAACTTAGTACTTACCATTGACATAACGCTCATGATAGCGCTCATTATCTTAGAGCAGATAAAATCTATGATATATACATTTTGGTTCGATAATAATCTTTTACAGAAGATTTGTTTTTGGTGCCGTACTATTAATCGTAACATAAAATCCTTATATGATCAATAAAGCAATGAAAAATAATTATTAATATAGAAAAACTATGAGATATTATATCGACTCAATGCTTCGAGCCACGTCCTAGATAAATGTTGCTAAATAAACCTACAAAAAAAGGTTAGGAAGGGATTCTTTTAGCACTTCTATTAGGATTGGAAATTCAGTGATAGATGATATTTTTCTTTAAAAAAGTAGTTGGAGGACTTAGCTTGTTGCTGCTTCTTTTCTTCCTGCTCTGCCTTTTACGAAGAAAGCCGCTGCAACGCCACCAAATATTGCTGTTAGGATAACTATCATAATCACTGTTTCACTTATGTTAGTTCCCAGCATAGGCGTACCAGAACCATAAGCGCCTGCCGATTTTGCGTTGCTAATTTTCTCTTTCGATAGGGTTAACTGCTCTTCAATACTACTAGGAGATTCACTTACGTATTGCCCATATGCAGTCTCAAGTACAGGAAAAACAAATGCAACACCCATCAGTAGTGCTATTGTGGTCATAGCCAGTGAAATTGGCTTATTCATATCAAGTACATTTTTCAAGTCAATTATTTAACCTTTATGTCTACATCACAATATGAAATTAAGTAACATTTAGATACGCATTAAAATTTTTCATAGATGATATGGCACGAATTCATGCTCATACTCATGGTAAATCCCACTCTACTCGTCCAACTTCAAAGGATGTTCCCCCTTGGCTGACAGAAAGCCAAGAAAAAGTATCCTCATTAATAGTTGGACTAGCTAAGGAAGGCATAACGCCAAGTGAAATAGGATTGCGTTTACGTGACGAATATGGGATACCTCTCGCTAAGCCCATCTTAGGTAAAGCAATAGCAGAGGTACTTGCAGATAATGACATCAGAAGAGACATGCCAGAAGATCTAGAGCACTTGGTCATGAAAGCTTTGGGTCTACAGAAGCATCTTAGAACTCATAATAGTGATCATAGAAACGTCCGATCTCTGGAATTAATCGAATCAAAAATTCATAGGTTATCCAAATACTATAAGAAAACAGGTAAGATTAAGAAAAACTGGAAATATGCCGCAGTTATTGCACAGTTAGAATAAGAATTTAGCATGACTGATAAAGAAATCTATCAGGCTCTAAAGGCTTTTTGTGACAAGATTGAATATATGGTTGAAAACGAGAAAGAAATCAGTATTATTAGCCATTTGGATGCGGATGGAATAGCTTCAGGAAGTATTCTATCCTCAGCATTGGCCAGATTAGGTGCGAAATGCGCTATTCGTACCGTCTCAGATATGACTCTAAATGTTCTAGAGCAAATGCGCTATGAAAATCATGATTTTTACATAATTACAGACCTTGGTGGAGGCATGGCTAATGAATTTAACCAAGCCCTTGATAGCAGATGGGCCATAATTGATCATCATCAAATTCCCGAACACGAAATATCAATTGATGACAATAATCAAATCCTAAATGCTTGGAAATATGGCATAGACGGAGGTAAAGAGATTTCTGCTGGAGGAATGGCATATATGGTTGCGATCACGCTTGATAGAAAAAATAAGAATCTATCACCAATTGCAATTGTTTCTGCACTTGCTGACAGACAAGACCAAGGAGAAAAAAAATCACTTTTTGGCCATAATTCTGAAATAGTTAAGACTGCACAGTCGCTTCGACTTATTAGTATGGATTTGGATCTTATGCTCACAGGACGTGAGACTCGGCCAATCCATGAAGCACTTGCCTATACTGCTTTTCCATATATCGAAGGCTTAACATGGGCTACGGAATCCTGCTATGCACTCGTAAAA
>JAREAI010000064.1:0-15401 GCA_029240435.1 Nitrososphaeraceae archaeon
CTTTATAATTTTTGTGGAGTAGTAACTAACTTCCCAAACAATTGTGATTCCATCATTTTTATGTGACCCATCACCATATCTTCAAATGGATAAATCGTATCTATTATTGCTTTTATTTTTCCTTTACTTGTCCATTTAATTACTTCTTCTAATCCTGCCTTCGTTCCTTGGGTAGCTCCAATAAGATTTAGTCCTCTAAAGAAGAGATATCTCAAGTCTAGTTTCGAGTCATATCCAGTTGTAGCTCCAGTAGATACTAAGGTGCCTCCCATGTTTAAGAGACTAACTTCTTGTGCAAATACAGACTTTCCAATATGTTCAAAAATAATATCTACACCTTCTCCTTGATTATTATTTGCTGTTAAATTTCTAACTTTCTTGTACCAATCTGATTCTCTATGATTTACAACATGATCAGCACCTAATTCAAGACATTTATCCATTTTTTCTTGATTACCAGCTGTTGCAATAATATCACAATTGAACAACTTTGCAATTTGAATACCTGCTATTCCCATACCACTTCCACCTCCCATAATCAAAACAGTTTGTCCTGGTTGAATATTAGCTCTAGTAACTAACATGTGCCAGGCTGTCATTCCAACCATAGAAATAGCCGCTGCTTCTTGAAAAGAAAGATTATCTGGGATTTTTATAACATTGACTTCTGGTAAATATGTATATTGAGCAAATCCTCCCCATAAAGGACCAGTTTGAAAACCCCATACTTGTCTTTGGCGACAATCATATTCTTTGCCAGAAGTACAATCCTTACATATTCTACAGGTTAGATTGGGATGTCCTACTATTCTGTCTCCTTTTTTTATATCTAAAACATTTTCTCCAACATCTACTACTGTTCCGGAAATATCGCTTCCAGAAATGTGAGGAAGAGGAATCTTAATTGGTTCTCCCCATATTCCCCAAAGATCATTGTAATTATAAGATGCTGCTTCAACTTTTATAAGAACTTGGTTATGCTTAATTTTAGGAATTTCTATCTCTTCTATTTTTACAACTTTTTGTGGATCTTTATTATGTTCATGATATACTGCTGCCTTCATTTTACTATAAAAAATATACAATATAAATTTAAAGTATAGGTTTACAAAACAGGCTCTGTTAACTTAACCTCCTTCAATTAACAGGAATTTCATAAATCTCATTCTATCCATATTCATATGTAAATAAAATATGTACATTTTCAACCAATTATGAACATGTAGTCTATTACAATTAATCTTTTTACTTGGAAAATGGTAATCATCAAAACATTCTGTTCTATCTTTAAAGTATTGAACTGTTCGCACCATGTCCCACCGTCAGTAGAGACTAGATGCTTTCCATATCTTCTAACTAATTCTTGCAGAAACCGTTCCGCGGCAACAAGTATGCTTCTCTCAAAAGAAATTTTAATACCAAAAATAAGCTTATCTGTTGGTTCTATGGCAATCCATAACCAAGCTTCGTCAGAGCCAATCTGTACCATGGTTTCATCAATTAGAAAAGCTGCTGACACTCTTTTGCAGCAATAAACATGTTTGGGATTAAATCTTTGAACCCATTTCCATATAGCAACATGACTTCTTCCTTTTTCTTCAAATAATGGTTGGATTGCTTTCGATGTATCTCTGAAACTTACCCAGAAAATACAAGTATAGGGCATATACATTATCACCTCTGCGGATGTTCTCTCACGTTCTAAGATGCTCATAAAGAATATGGGAGAATATTAGCAGCTAAAGCTTTATCGCTAAGTTAACACGACCAATCAGAGATGGATAACTGATAAAAATGAGTTGTGTGATAAATGACTGATTTCTCTAGTCTATTGTTTTCTTTCATCGGATTACCATCACTATCTTACAAACCGGTAAGTCTTTTTTCTCTATTACTATTCGGGTTTTCCTCCCTTGTTTATAGCAGTCCTATCAGAAATGAAAACGTAGATGCAATACACTGTTAGAAAACTCAGCGATAAAGATAATAGAAGAAGAGATAAGATCTTCTGATTCTTTTGATGTTTTCTATCTGAACTATTTACAGACCAATAATAAAAATTGGAAATACTGATTCATCCACTGAATTAATTACATATGAGCCGTTAATAAAATCTGGCAATCTATCGATTCAAAGTCTTTGATAGGGATTGAATTTAATCTGTTCATTTCATATATTATTATCATAACTTAACTGAATGAATATGGCTACCTACGCAGCAATGGGTTTAACATCTACGTAGATAGACTCTACAAATCCAGAAATCTGGGGGTCACTTCACTCAAAAGAGAATTTGGAGAAAGATATAACGAACAATACCTTAAAGAGACTATGCACATTGCAATAACATAACTATTTAGACACAGAAGATAGAATGATGGTGGTAGTACCAGTACCATTCTCTACAGAAGCTGCATGCAGAGGAGGTTGCAGCATGCTAAATCTTCATTAGAAGATGAAAGTGATTTGATATAGCTGCTCAGATAAATTCTATAAATTGGTGACAGCAGCACGACTAACACTAGTAGCAAACGAATACACATTAGACAAAGAATAAAGATAATTTGATGATATACTAGATGCTTTTAGATTAGCTCTGATATTCTACAAGAGGACTAAAGACTAGTTGTTAGTAAGGATTGTACTGGAGATGGCGATTCGTTAAGAGTTTGATAATATGCTCTTGCTTATATGCAAAATATAGTTTGAAACAATAGAGTCAAGAAGACAGAGAGATGGATATACCAAAGATGCTGCAAAGATTGTTTAACTGTAAATCCATCTAATATTGAATAGAAAAGTCTACTACAAAAGCTATAGCTCTTGTGGATAAGATGGATAATATGCTGCAAAGACAAATTGTTATCAAAGCCCTTGGTACTCGAATAGGTATAGAAGATCTTGTATGCATAAAATATGCTGGTACAAGTTTTCATTTCTTAGACTGCATGCTCATATCTGTCAACGTTACCATATACAGGACTATACCAATACAGAGGTGTCAAGATAGTACTCATTGCATAATGACGACAACAACCAAACTTAGGAGTTGCATATAAAATATGAACGGCATTGAAAGTTTTGGACCGACTGCAGCTACGATGGGCGGTGGCTTCTTTGTAGGTGTTCTAATAGGTTATGCTTTGAAGAAAGTAATTAAATTACTAGCTGTAATAGTTGGATTATTCTTAGCTGGATTAGCATACCTGCAATATCATCAGATAGTTAACATAAACTGGAATAAACTTCAAACGGTGTCTGAGGGTGCTATTACAACACTTTCAAACACAATTGTACAGTTGCCGGCTTTTGGCTATACTAGTGACCAAGCAGCAACAGCCTCGTTAGCAATGACTAGCTTTGGTATTCCTCTTACTGGTAGCATGTCAGCCGGATTTGCAGTTGGTTTTATGAAAGGATGATTTTGTACTATAGCGAGAAATCAAAGCAATTTGTTAATCTTTTGATTAGGACACCAAGTGTGAAGAAGACAGAGAAGATAAGAAAGAAAAGTGGGAGTTTGAAGTCCAGGATGTATAATATTGTTTAGATCTCTAAACTAAATATTATTATCATCATGAATGACTGTTATGGCCACCCTTCGACTTCTTCGGATGTTTCCTTATTGCTTCTACATCATCAAATAAGTCTAGTACCTCTACTACTGCTGATGAAACTAACATTGTTGCTGCAATGATAGCTAATGCCATCAGTATGGTTGAACTTTTGTTTATTCATATGAGATTCGGAACTTAGTTATCTACTTCAATAAAACACACTTTTGTGATATCTTAGTATAGCTTGATTATGATTATCTAATCTAAAACTATCATCTTTTCGTATTAGTAATAATTATTTGTTCTTATATATATAAATTAAAATATTATAAATATATATATAAATACATAACTATATGTTAAAAGAATCTTTAATGTCAATTGCTGCTATTGGAATAACTACTGCAGCGATATTATTACTTGCTGGATTACTACCTTTAACAGCTGTATGAGCCGCTAATATAATAGGCACAGACCAACATGATGCTCTTGATGTAGGAACAGATGAGCGTGATCATATAAGAGGTCTTGGAGGTGAGGATACCATAGGAGGACGTGGTGGAAACGACTTGCTTCAAGGAAATGATGACAACGACGAGATTGAAGGTGATGGAGGAGATGATAGAGTTCAAGGTGGCAGGGGCAACGATATCGTGCGTGGTGGCGATAATAATGACTTCCTACAAGGTGGAAGTGGCGATGACATACTTGCAGGAGACAGAGGTCCATTCGGAGTACACGGTGCAGACAGATTTGATTGTGGTCAAGGAACTGATAGAATTCTTGATTTTAATGAACTCGAAGGAGATACAAAAGCAGCCAACTGTGAAATAGTGGAAAGATTTCCTTCCTCAACACAACAAACAAGTCCATCCGAATCTACATTAGGAGAAAATAGAACAGGAACAGAGGAACCAACACCACCAGTCAATGAGACAATAGATATGCTAGAACCATCTCCAAACATGAATGGTAATATCTCATCCAAGGTAACACAACCTCTCCTTCCATAGAAGTTAATCAAAACCAGTATATTCTACCATAATCCAAATGCAAATAGTTTGAAATAATATACCTCTTTTGTTCTTCTTCTCTCTTCCCATCTATGAAATTTATCACCAAACAAATACCATACTGTAATTGAAGCAAATACAAATGCTCCAACAGAAAGTACTATTAATGAATTTATGAAAATAGAAAGTGTACCGCTAATCAATTCTATGATCATACAATAGGCCAGTACCTTCTTAGGTGGGAACCAATCGTCGTGTTGTTCTCCTTCTATCCTTCTATTATTCATCGTCGTCGTCTTCATTTCTACGCTCATTTCTGATGATGAGGATGAAGAAGCTTCTGTTCTTTGTTTTCTCATGGCTCTTACTAAAAGCCATATTCCACCAGTTCCAATGGTTATCAAACCTATGACTATGAAAATTACTCCAAAGCCGACTGTTATCAGACCAGCTGCATCTTCTCTGTTATCTATTGTTAGGATTTGAGTATTACAATATTCACTTATTTGTTCTTGAGTCAAGCTCGGGTTGTTTATACCAAGATCATATCCACATTGGAATGCTTGCCACAACGCCGGTGATTGTAGAAGGCCTAAGGTGAGTACTACAATTCCAAGTGCTATTATGCCTAATCCTATGAATAATACTTTCTTTGGTATAGACACATTATTACTTGGCTTCTCTTATTGCTTTATTGCCTATCGATAGTAAGCTCTTTTCTAATTAGATAGCCACAACGTCAGATTATTCTCCACCATCGCCGCCATCACCATCTCCTCCTCCATCATCACTACTGTCGTCTGACGAATCATCTCCTTCGTCTTCTTCTGATGTATCATCGTCTCCTGCATCATCATCTGATTCATCACTTGCTTCGACTTCCTCTTCATCTGCTGCTCCTTCTTCCTACAGAATACAAATGAACTATCTGCACAGCCTGACGAGGTATTTCTAGATGAAGGTAAATGAGAAGAGAGGAGAAATAGAACAAGGTCTAACAGATAAATGATAAGAGAGTGAAGGCAAAGAAGAAGAAGAATAAGAAGAATAAGAAGAAACGTTAAGCTCTAATGAACAGCACTATCTATCTAGCTAGTCTAACGACCTTATAATCAACTTCTTTATCTCTACATCTTTAGGACCTTCTTCTTCACCTGTATGCTGACTGTTTACTCTAACCCAGACGTATGATTTCTTCAAGTATAGTGCTTTATCAAGCATGTAAGGTAATGGTTTTGGGTCTTTCCATCTTCCTACTTCTATAAAGTTACCGTTATTATCATAGTCAATCTCTAGCCACATCTCTACCTGTTTACCATCTGCAGTATCATGAATTGAATATCTAAGAGTGTACATCTTGCCGTACTGCATCTTATGAGGTAGTTTAAAGTCTGGAAAGCTTGTATGCTTATTATGGTATTCCTCTCTTCCTGGCTTAGCTTCATCTAGAGATACTGCAACACCGTACCCACCAAAACGGTTCTCAGGTGGATCTGGCTCACTATGTCTAGAACGTAGCCTAAGACTTAATGTATTATCAAGTGATGGGTTTGGAATGTATGATATCTCCATCTGTGCATTGTAGTTGTTTACATGCACATAGATTCTTGCTCTATCTCCTGTAATCTCGGCTGTACCATCACCAAATACCTCAAACTTTCTATTAGAACCTGCTGCAATCCTTACATCCTTGCTGTCTGGGTCAAACTCATTAGCGCTGGTTATTGTTCTCTTTCTACCGTTATTCCACTTGCCATTAACATTAGAGTCCCATAGAACTGTGCCGTTTACAGATGAAGATGGAGATGGAGGAGGAGGAGTAGCAGGAGAAATGATATTTCTAAGCATCTCTCCATACGGTGAAAATGTTATGACTAGTATGGCAGCACCCACAATCGCTGTACCTAGCCCTAGTAAAATCTTAATTTTATGATCCAATCGAAAATTCTTCACCACTACCACAATTTCCTAATTCATTCTGTGTTAGCTAACTACTAATACTACTACTATAACAACAACCAGATATATCTTAGCAAATTCTGGGTATCATTTATGGAGTCTTGCCACCATTTTGCTATTATATTATACATGAATAAACATGATCTTACTTGTAATGTACTTTAATGTTTCACAAGACTTCTTGAAATCAAAGTAAATCCTAAGAAAAGGTAAAATCACTATCATCATATAATAACTTTGTCAGTATAACTCCTGTTATTATAAAATAAGAAGCTTATAATAGATAAACTCATTTCAAGTAGTCCTTGTACATATTCAGATAATTTTATTGATGAGTATGTAATCTTACCAAGTTTCATACATATGCTATTATATTAGATCATATGTCATTTTCACTTATTAGTGATATAAACACGCAAAGATTAGAAGCGACTACGTACAATTCTTCTAATCCGACTTTTCTTTATGAATTCTGCTATTTTATACGGTGTTTAACTGCTGCTGCTGGTTTAGAGCTTCCTATTGTTTGAGTATTTTGATATTCTGGCTGATTACAAACTTGATTTAATATATGATGTATTGTAAACCCTAGTAATTCTGATGTACTTTCTTCTTTAATTAATCCATATAGATATCTAGCTTGGGTAGTATAAGAAATAAATTATAATCATCTATAGATAGGGTTATAGATAATACACCTTCTATTACCATTTATTTGACATTGCAATAAATTTCTGTCTGATATATCTAACTTCTTCTCTTTGATATGTATTATTAATACCATGGATAGTTTCTGTTGTTATTATATAATGGTAACGATAACGATGATTACCTAATAGTTGCACTTGCTGTTATAACTCCATTTGTAAATTGTGTTATTAACTTATTGTAAAGCTTTTCAGACTCTTCTAATATCAAAGCAGTATAGATATCATTAAATGATTGTTGTTGTTGCTGATGCTGATGCTTTGTTGTTCCTTGTGTTGGAATAGTTTCATTTGCTGGATCAGGATTAAGATGTGCATCCAATGTTAGAATATTTTCTTCGGTTGGCTCCTTTCTCAAATATCCTGACATTGCTCGTATAAGTCCTTGATAGACTGTATCTTCTTCATCTATGTAGATGCTTTCAGCTGTTCCTACCATGAGCGCAGAAATAACGATCAAGACAGTCTTAGTGGTATTAATGCTCGCAACCAACACAAATACGGTGGCGCTTCATGGTTTCCAGATCATTCGTTTTGCTTGGCGACCGCTATCGAGAATCTCGTATGTACTCGTCGTGCCGGCGAATCCACGGCACCGGTTCGTTCCGCCCATTCGGTGCCCGATCGAGCCACTGGTACATTCCCCAGAGCGCGTCGAGGCCGCGCGCGTAGGTGGAGTATGTGTGGTAGATGACGCCGTCGGAGAGTACGAACGCACTCATGCCCGGCGCCTCGCGGGTGTAGATGGGGATATCGGTGCCGGTCATGGCCGCGAACCGGCCGGGGCTCAAGGGGTCTTGACGGCCCTTTGAGCCGGCCTCCGAGTCGGGTGTCGAGTCGAGCGTGTGGCTGTAGTTGTAGTCGATGCTGCCGGAGCGCTGCTGCTCCTCGGTGAACGAGGTGTTGAAGTCGTAATTGAAATCGCTGTTCAGCGACGAGACCCACGTAAACGTCCAGCCCATGCGGCGCTTGTAGGCCTGGAGCACGGCGATTGGGGCGCGTGAGACCGCGGTCATCGCGACGTCGTGGCGCTCAAGGTGCACGGCGAAGCCGTTAAAGCCGTCCGCGATCGCAGAGCATGCCGGGCAGCCTCCTGTGTATTCTGGGCCAAACATGAAGTGATAGATGAGGAGCTGCGATCGTCCTCTGAACAGATCGGCAAGAGACGCCATGCCCTCGTCGGTCTCGAAATGGTAATCCTTATCAATTCGAACCCAAGGCAGCCTCAGCCGCCACTGCGCCAGTTCGTCGCTACGCCGCGTTAGCTCCTTCTCGGCCTTGAGCAGCTCCAGCCGGGCCGCAAGCCATTCTTCACGTGTTCCGATCTTGTGGTCGGTCATTGTTTTTCTCCTTCTGGCCGCCGAAAAAGCAGTGTTCCATAATCTATATTTCTAATCAATGCATGATCCTTTTCTCTTTTCATAAGACCATGTAACAGGAACAAATTATATAAAGTGTATTTCTACTACACCATCTCACTTCTCAACCGCGGTCCTCAAAGCAGTAATCAACTCGCAGCGTTCGGGATGGTTAGACATATGCCCGTTCCTGCACTCTAGCATCTCTTTCGCATGTATTCGTATGTATTTATGCTCCTTCGAAAAAGGTACAGAAATGACAGACATGTTTTGCTCCATGTATGCCGCGGATGAATTGCAACATGCAGTGATTCATTATTATGTCCATTTGATTCATTCTCTACAGACTTTTTTAGTCTGATGCATCATTATGAAACATATATCAGATCAGCATCGTCATCATCATCAACTACGATAGAAGCAGTCTATCCAGTAAAAGAAGAAGACGAAACTAATCACGAGTACAAGATCGCCTGCGACATAGCCTATCGTAGAACAAATGTGTTAAGATTATCAGTCGGCGTAAAACTATTGGACATGCCGTCCGGCCGGCGTACTCTCTTCCGCGCGTGTGCCACTAAGCCGGGTAAAGAATGGAAAAATAACAAGACTTAGTAGGTTACTTTGGCTTATGTTGGCTGGCTCTGTTCATTTAACAATCATTGTTAATAATCATTTTATTATGCATGTTTGTAAACAGATTTAACCAGTTTATAACATGTCCTAGTTTACATCCCTTTTCCTTTCTACATGGAAAATAATCGTCAAAACATTCTGTCCTATCTTTTACGTACTGGATTGTTCGCTCAATGATACTTTCATATGAAGAGTGTAGGTGATGTTTTATTTTCAGGAACTTGCATGCTTGCGGATACCACGTCCCCCCACCATCTGTAGAAACTGGATGTTTTCCATACTTTCTTACTAAAGAACGTAGAAAATGCTCTGCAATAAGCATGCTTCTTTCAAGAGAGAAATACGTATTCCAAGAATCACCTTATCTAATGGTTCAATTGCAACCCATAGAAATACGAACTCATCACCTACTTTAAAAATAGTTTCATCTACAATGAATTCGGATACCGTACTTCTTTTCCTTTGAAATATCTTTTCTGGCCTTTGTCTTTGAATCCAATTCCAAATTGAAACATGATTTCTTTTAATAAATGGAGATAAATGTTGGGATGTTTTTCTTAGCGAAAGGCCTGAAAAGTACAAGTGTAGTGCATAGTAAATATATTTTGAAGGTGTTCTACTTCTTCTTTTGACTATGACCATCTAAAGAAGCGGGACATCTTCAAGCTATAGATTTATCGTTAAGTGAACAGAGCCTATCCTTGGGATGAAATCCTTATATTCCAAACGTTTCACGAAATCAATATTAAAGATGACTAAAGAGAGATTCACTATCTTAGGAGAACCATTTTTTGTAGAAAAAGGAAAGGTTACAGTTCAGAAGGAAATTGGTCCAAACAGAACACAATTCACTTTTACTGGCAATGGAACGATGAATGGTAACATAGAAGTAACTAACACAGGAGAGTATGTAGGTGTCTCCAAAGGTAACAATCTGACATTTGATCAAGGGCATGGAGTAATAACGACCAAGGATGGTAGTGAAACGGCAAACTATACCTTCATAGAAGTATTTAATGGTACGGCATATCAAGGGGCTTCAGCATATAGCACAAATTCCACAGGGAAACTATCCTTTTTGGATAATATACTAGTTATATTTAAGGGTGGGACAGACGAGAGTGGAAATTATGCACTTGAATATTGGCATTGGAAGTAGTAGTAGTAGTAGGATAGTTCACTAACTATTCTTCTTCTACTCCTCCTCCTTTTATTCCCTAAGCTTTAATCGCTTTATTCTTCCTGTAGGTTTAGTTCTTGTTGTTGTTGAGCCTGCCATCATGATCAGGACCACCGTTTAACTACTCTAGTTGTTATTGTACTTCTTTCTTCTCCACACCAGCATCAATAGTTCCATTGGCAGCAAGTTTCATCTCTATATATGCAATATCCTTGGAACGAGTAAAACTGCTCCAACCAATAAGACAAAAAGTAACACTGAGGCAACACAAACTAAAAAATGAAAGCAAAATCAATCTAGGCTAGGCTATCGCAATAGTTAAGTGCTGCTTTAACTTGTTTTTGGCCTTCAGGATATGCCCCTAATGGTACGTACTTGATAACATTATTCTTACATATTCCAACTCCATCATTGGTTTCTGTTGTTGAATACGAGGATAATAGTGGCTCTGTATATTCTTCTTTAATCAAGTCGACTTGATATTCAAGCTTGGTTAGTATGTTAGCTCTTATCGTTTGATTCTATTCTGTACTTTGCTGTTGTCAAAAGATTACTAACTATATCTCACACTTTCTCTACAGTAGTTTATGGACTATTCTACTACTTTTGCTTCTACGTTATACTACTGCCAATCATTCATTGTCTCGTTCAAATTAATTATTCATTTCTCAACGCTCAACAACAAATTAGGATTATGGTGCTGCAACATGTTCATCGTTAGCATGCTGCTGAAGCTCTTGTTGAGATCTAAATACCATTCCACATTCTTCACATTTGAATTGGTTTTCAGAAGACATTGCAATTCCTTCACATACATGCAATTTATAAATTCCATAGAATTAGTCAGGACTGTTTCACTTGCTGTATCTGTTTAGATATATCAATTTGGTCATGAAGTTAGGCAACTATCTTAGATACTATATATAATATTTGATTATCAAGATACTACCTCTGCTATTATTGTCTACCTTGAATTTGCGAATAAGAAGCTCTAGCGAGCCATACTCTACATTCATCAGTATTAATCAAGTAGACACCTATATTTTGTAATTCTTGTAATCCTCCAATATCGTAGGTAAGTGATGTAGCATCTTTAGCTAGAATAATTCTGAAATCTCTTTCACTTGCTTCATAGATCTTTTCTAATAATGTATTATAAAATGCTCCCCATCTAGGCTTGTACATTATCCATTGCATAGTTCCAATTTGCTGAAGATGACTAGAAAGCAGCAATAGACTTGAATCCAATCTAATAGTAGATGGAGAGGGTTTGAGTTCATCCATGAACTCAGCACCATCACTTCCAGGAATAACCACTTGCTTTCCATTCTCAATAGCTTGCCTGCGACATAAATCAACATTAGACCCATCTGCATGATATAGTCTTATAATATGAATTATGGGATAGCCTTGTTCTCTATAGACTTGAACTAAACGCTGAATGTAATGTACAGCCTGTAATGTACTGGTATTTCGGCTGTAGCACCCATTACAGTAAAATCACGTTGAACATCAATGATAAGAAGAGCAGAATGTTCCCTTTCAGGAGTAATGTAGTCATTCATGATGATGATGTTTTTTATCTATTTGTAGGTAATATGAAGATATAATATCTATGAGATAAAAGTAGATTCTAATAAATGTTAAATTAGCATAAATGATTCCATCAATATCTACAAATGAGATTCTGCAATTACAGCATCTGCTTCAATCTCTACTAATATTCCTTTAGAGATCAGAGCGCTTACTTCAACCATAGTACAGGCTGGAAGAATCTCCTGAAAGAACTCTGCATGTGCCTTTCCTACTTCTTCCCAATAGTCAATATTTGTGATATATATTCGGGTACGAACAACATCATGCAGACCAGCAGCGGCTCTTTGCAATGCTGCTTCTATATTCCTTATTGCCTTAACTGTTTGTAGATAAGGATTACCATGACCTATGATTTTCCCTTGTTCATCAATAGCAGTTGTTCCAGAAACATGTATGTTTGCTCCTACTCTAACAGCCCGTGAATAGCCTACTAATGGTTCCCATTTTGTTCCGGTAGCAATATTGATTCTGTTTACTCTATCCATTATTTTATAATGATAGAGTGAAGATATATCCTGTTCCGCTTTCTTACTGTTATTTGTAATTAGCTAATACAGCTATTATAACAAAAGGATGATTAATGCAAATAATAATAATATCTAAATGATGATTTTAATTCATTAGGTACTAAATTTTCTATATAAAATCATAGATCAGATACTTTAATAGATAACTACTGATGATTTATAATCTGTCATCTTTTCGGTTTATTGATGGTGATGCCCTCATAGCCGTGGCTGCTGATGCTATAACTCTATTTGTCAATTCTGTTGTTAACTCATTGTAAAGCTTTTCAGCCTCTTCTATTATCACGGTAGTATAGGTATCATTAAACGATTGTTGTTGATGCTGTTGTCGTCCTGATAACATTAACGAAGGATAGTGATAGTCAGATCCGAAAGAGACAGTAGTATTATTTGAATTATCATACATTATGAAATTACATAATTCAGGGTTCATCCTTAATGATGCGATTACTGAGAGAGTAGCGAATTTTAAGATTAGTTTACCATTCGTTAAAACTTCTTTTACTTTCTCTTCAGCTTCTTGTTTTATTTTATCAAGATATTCCTCATTATTGTTCTTAAAATGAGTAACAAGATTCTCTATCCTTGTCTTTTCATTGTAGAGATTTTCTATCTCTCTTCTTTCTCTTTTACAAGACATACGAAAAGAATTCAAGAGTCTGATTGTTGATGCTATTTTATTATTTAATTGATATAAATTTCTCTCATCTATACGCTTTTGAAATTGCAGTGCACTTATATCATTTCTTAGTCTTTTAATTCGCTTTTCAAGTGCTGGTAAATCATTGTTGGCTATTGTAAGAAGGTTAACAACTTGCTTGACACTCATACCTTTGGCCTTAGATAATCTATATAATCTTAGAAATGGTTCAATATCATCTTTAGTCTCTTCATAAACCGTATACAGATTGTGTAGCTGCTTTAGCTTCCAATACTCTTTGTAGAATTTAGTTGCCTCTGACTCTTTCAGATTTAATTCAATCGCTACTTCTAATGGTGTCTTTCTATCAGAAAAGAGTTTGTAAGCCTGGGCGGAGAGAGATAGCTGTCGTGGTTCCTGTTCTTGATATTGCTCAGCTTTATCATTATCTTGTTGTTCTTGCGATGCTTTTGTCTTCTCTTTAACTACCTTATTCAAGATAACTCTTATATCACGTGGAGATATTCTTGCTTCCTTAGATATTTCACGATAAGTCTTGCCCTGATTGTAAAGGTCTAGTACAAGTCTTTCTCTTTCCTGTCTTGTTAATATCGTCATATATTTTGTATCTTCAAGAAATATATAGTATAATGGAAGCTTAAAGCTGTTTCCTCTTGTTATCATTTGATACCAGTTTTGTTATCATTGCTACCTCTTCGTTACCTCTGCTATCATCTGTTTTCAATTGTTACCAATGCATGGTATTTGAATTCAGAGTATCTAGTAATAATCCTGTCATATATGTACTAAATATTATAATGAAGTTCTGTTGAAATTAGCTCTCTAAATAATTCACATTATTCATTGTTTTGTTGTACTTATAAATTGCACTATTCAATCATTCAACTAATAGATGCTTTACATAATTTTTAATTTCAAAGGTTTAATCACATTTGAAATCTGCAAGTATGTTATTGCATGAACTATCTGTCCACTATCTGGTTAGACTCCCCACACCACCAGATATCAGAATGTCCTAAATGGTAGATACATCTAATTTTGGCTTAGTATCTCTTTCACATCCATCATTAAATGGTTAGATATCGTTTAAGAGTATCTAAAATATCTCCACTATGTCTACCATCTCCACTTTTGCTTATTTTCTGAAAAGGAGCTTAATTTGGGCTTTTCTCAGTGAAGGTATTTTCATTTATCTTTCTGATGGCTAGTCAGCATTTTCGAATAAAATTTTACGACAACTGAATTGTACTAAGGACAAGTCAAAACTTAATTATATCAATGCACATCAATTGATAATGAAATCTGAAGAAAATTCTTTACATATTAGTCAAGACCTCAATGAAACACTAAACGATCTATTGAAGTTTCCATTATCAGAAGCCATTGCAGGAAGACGTGCAAGGAGATTTTGTATGGGTGCGGAAATACCTGATGGTGTGCTTGCATTTAAATCAAAACACAAGCCTATGCCTCTAAGTGAAATAGAACAATTACTCATATTATCATATATGGGTGGAGTGACAGGATGGCATTTTGCCATCATGCGTCATGAAAGATATGCTCCCAAACTTTCTAACTATTGTGCTAGTCCTGTTGGTCGTACTTTTCCTTCGGCAGCTGGTTTTACTACATCCGAATTATTCTTTACAGATGATAATGGGACATACATTTTTCCTACGCGTGACTTTCATCCTGAAATAGAAATTCATGATGGCAAAGTAGACCTAGAAGAATTCCTCTCAGTGCATAAAAGAAGAATAAGAAAATTATCTAATAGACGATTACATATTCCTAGGTCAGAACCCTATTTGGAAGGTCATAATACATGGATAGCAAACCATGAAGGCTCTACTTTTATAATACCAGTAGGTGATTTGGCTCAGCATACATTATCCGTTATATGCTTCTATACACAAAATGGTTATCCTATCTACGACGACATTGCAAGAAAGCCAATACCCGGAATAGAAAAATTTGAGAACATAGTGGATATAAATAAACCCTTGCCACTCACGGCTGTAGAACAGGGTTCGCTGGCTGAGTTGACAGCGGAACTTTCCACATCATGCTATGCAGGAATTTTGACCCTGCAATCAATGGGTCTTGGTGGATGGATGTATGATGGAGTTGACAGGCATACAGTTCTAGGAGCCAGTGGAGATCCAAATGTTCCAGGTTTGGGATTTAGATATGACACAGATGAAAGA
>JAREAI010000065.1:0-10338 GCA_029240435.1 Nitrososphaeraceae archaeon
ATACCAAGTTTTGTACTTTGAACTCGGGAGACAATACCGTATGCGCCTGGCTCACCATATAGAATATGAATATAATCTGAGAGATAATCTAATAATGTCATATCATGCTCTACTACCATAACACTTTTACCCTGTCGCGACAGATTTTGAATCACTCGAGAGACAGCAAGTCTCTGGTAGACATCATTGTATGAAGAAGGTTCATCAAAAAAGTAATAATCAGCATCCTTTGCCGATGCTACCGCAACAGCCAATCTTTGCAATTCGCCTCCGCTCAGTTCATTAACATTTCGTTCAAGAGAATTATTCAGTCCAAGTTCTTCTACCAAAGTATCTGTCACTTTACGCTCGTCATATTTTTTTAATAGCTCTTTTGCACTTCCCTTAAATGCTTTTGGAATAAGATAAACTAATTGGGGTTTGATAGAGGCACGCAAGTCGCCATTAGCAATTCTCTCAAAATGTGATTTGAATTCGGTTCCTTGAAAGTGCTTAAGGACATCATCCCACTTAATATTGCCCTCATAATTACCCAAATTGGGCTGAAGATTTCCTGACAAAATGTTGACTATTGTCGACTTGCCTATTGCGTTTCTTCCAAGCAAGCCCACTACAGATCCTTTCTTTGGTATTGGAAGACGATATAGTCTAAATGAATTGACGCCATATTGATGAATTTTATCTTCACTCAACTCCTTTGCGAGATTAACAATAACTATAGCGTCAAAAGGGCATTTCTTTATACATATACCGCAGCCAGTACAAAGGTCTTCTGAAATTAAGGCCTTTCCATCCTCAGGACGCTGTACTATACATTCTCCACCTGTTTTATTTACTGGACAGTATATGATGCATTCTAATCCACATTTTCTTGGCTGGCATAATTCTTGATCTAGAACAGCCACTCTATGTGTTGACTCTGTTGAATTTCCCAATGTAATATGATTAATTTTTGCAATAATATATTATAATCCTTGTGCAAGAAACAGAGTATATTTCTCCTAAAGAATGCAAAGGGGCTATTTATTACTTCAGACATATTATTAGATATATGTTTGCTATACAAGATACCTCCTACTTTATATTTTATTTTGACCATTATCCTTTATGGCAGGTAAACTTGTTCATAGAAATTCAACTCTATCCACAAATACAACTTATCCCAGAATTCACTACCTCGACATTATTAAGATCCCTCACTTTTTTGCAAGAGTATATCATTCTCAATCAGTTTTTTTAATAACCGCTGTAGCATCGACCATTCTTCTTCTTACTTTGACAGATATATTATATTCATCAGCGTTTGCTCAACAGACTCCTGGAACACGAAATGAAGAGGAAGTATTAGAAACACCAGGAAATATCAGTAGCAATATTGATACTAAGGATACAGTATTAAATAAAACAGGTACAGATCTGCCAATTTTAGAGCAATTATCTGATAAGGGAAATTATTTAATACAGGTAAGATGGGGGCAGGATCCCTCTGTACTTGCTGCAAGGGGATTTGATATGGAAATAGTATTTCTTAATGCAAGCGAGTCAGAAGCAACGCCAGAATCATTTCCAACAAAAGAGACAAATGTAACAGGAGATTCGTTTGTTGGTTCAGGTGGTTACACAGATCCATCTATTATACAAAGAATGGTGCCAATTGAAAGTTATGACATAAGCGTATATTCTGATAATGGTGAACAGTTATGGAAAAAGGCAAACCAACCGGTTCAAGCCGGAAGAGCATATGAAAGAATAACATTTGAAAATCCCTATACAGGTGGAATTACTATCCAGATCAATAATATCAAGTCTGCTGGTAACATGGGCGGAACCATTGGAGGTCCATTATCTGGTTCAAATGAAAATATGTCAAGTGATGAGAAAGCAGAAACAGATTCGATAAATTTTACTGCAACAGTTGTAGAGGAAAAATCTTGAAATCCTTATAAATATATGCATTAGAATATTACTATCAGAGAAATTAATTGAAGGAAACTTAGACTTATGTCTCTATACTTAAAATGCCTACGGTCCTTGAACAGCTCTATTAACTGATCTGTTAGCAATTCACAATGATGCGTCGGTATCTAATTATTTACTAGCGCGTCACCGTCCATGATCATCAGAAACGCCAATGATGGCTTCTTGGATGGATATATATTAATAGCCTCAAGGTATTACATATACCCGACGCCATATTACTACCTCAACACGACATCTTTTAATAATTGGCTCCAATTCGCATAGTACTCCATAAAACTTATCTTAAAAGATACAATATGCATATATAGACATTCAAAAATTTTGTATTGCATTAATGAATTATTTATTCAACTGTTTACTATCTAATAACCAAAATGGTTTTTAGACATAAGTATTGGATGGTGTTATCTCAAAAATAGATTTATTTGAATTATAAAAATGCAATAAAATATATCCATTTGAATAAATAATTACAAAGAAATGAGCATCCAGCCTCTATAATTAAATAACATAATTTATATAAATTATTACTTTAGAGACGGCGGCGGTGGGGTCTTACTAAACAATTCTGCAAGTTCTTTATATTTGATTATAAAATCTTTTCCTAGCTCGCTTGTCCTATAAATAGAACGTTTTGAATCTAGCCGTTCCTGAATCTTTTCTAGCATTCCGCATTCAAGAAGAAAGTTGAGATATTCATTTATTTGTTTAGAATTCAAATTGCATCGGTACATAACATGGGTCTTCCTTGCGCCATTCTCACACATTGAAAGAATAAATTCGATTATCTCTAACCATCCTCTATTACTCCAACCAGTTGTATTAAGTGGCAATTATAACCGAAAGTATCTCACGATCCATTGCTTTTAATGCTAAACATACTTTTTAATCCAAAAAGAACATAGAACATTTCTATATCTCTAAAATAGATACATCATGTAGATGTAACGGCTTTAATCAAATTTTTCAATTATTATGTTTTCCAAAGAACAAATAGCCAAAAAGGAGTTTCTATCTCTTTTCTATTCCTATGCCATTATCTCCTTGTAAGCTTACCAATAATTGTTAAAATTATTAACCTCTCTGGATTCTATAACTGTACTTGGATAGCTTATATCGATCCTCGATTATGGCAAATGCTGATGACTTCATCAAAATTATCGATGCTGCTGCCAATATTATGTATAAGGAACGACAATACAGTAATATCGTCGAAGGATCAATCACATCTGGATTTGCTGATTTGAAAATTCCGCAAAATGTTGTAATTATTGGTGATATTCACGGTGATTTAAACTCGTTATTCGATATTCTGGAGGACATAGAGTATGAAAAGTTTCTTGCATCTGCAAGGAACAAAATGATATTCATGGGTGACTATGTGGACAGAGGGAGTCAATCAATTGGAGTTTTGTATACGATTTGTTATTTAAAACAAAAATATCCCCATTCTATTGTACTTATGCGTGGAAATCACGAAGCACCTATCGAATTTCCATTTTCTTCACATGATCTGCCGTTTGAAATTGTAAAACGATACGGAGAGACGGGAAAACAAATTTACATTAACAGAATACTACCATTTTTTCGACTATTGATCCTCTCAACTTTGATACAAAGTCAGGCACTTATTGTCCATGGTGGAGTTCCTACACAATGTACAGGGCTAGCGACACATTTTAAAAATTCCATTGCTACCGCAGAGCAAAATATTCATGACGGGTGGATGGAGGAAATTCTATGGAATGATCCACGACAGCACATCAAAGATCATAAAGAATGGGAGCCCTCTAGAAGAGGTATTGGAAGACACTTTGGAATTAATATTTCTAAAAGTTGGTTAAGATTAACTGATGCTAAAATGATAATAAGAGGACACGAGCCTTGCAGGGGCTTCAAGATTGATCATGATGGCTTAGTTGTGACTCTATTCTCTTGTAAAGAGGCGTATCCATCTTTCGAGGCGGCTTACCTATCTGTCACAAGCCAACAATGGCAATCAATTTGCAAAGGCACAGATTTAATACCTTATATCACAAAATTTACTTAAGTCAAATTTCCAGAGTTTCTTTTATTTCCTTGCAACGCTTTCTCAACGATACAGTGGATATATCAGCTACCTGGCAGATCTCTACCTGCCTCAGAAATTCGTTGCAATTCTGTGCAGCTATATATATCACGGCGCCTGCAAGTGCCCTTGGATTTTTGCCTATTGAAATTCTATTTTGCTGTACGTGAGAATAAATTTTCAAAGCTTCACGTTTTGTTTTTTCACTTAAATCTAATCTATTTGCTATAAGAGTAACATAATCGGGTCCATGAAGAACAGGCATTTGTAAAGAAAGCTCTCTGAGAATCAACTTGTAATGAGACATTACGTCTTTGCTGGATAAATTACAAACCGCTGCTACATCTGAAATTGTTTTTGGCGTTGCTGTCTCTCTGCAGGCAGCATAAAGTGCAGCTCCGACCAATCCAAGAGTCGATCTGCCCTTTGCAAGTTTTTTTATAGCAGCTTTTCGATAAATATATGCAGCACTCTCCATTACAGCCTGACTGAGATACAGCTTATCTCCAAAGTTATTGAGAAATTTAAGAGCCTTCTCTAAGTTTCTGGAAATTGAGTCATTAAGTTGTGATCTATTGTTCCACGTTCTTAATCTTTGGATTTTGGTTCTTTGAGCAGGCTCGAGAGCCTTTCCTCTGGCATCAGTATCGCCAATTCCGATTAATGTAGATAAACCCTTATGATGTATTGCAAGAGATTCTGGCATACCTGTCCTTAATCTATCACTATATGTAGAGTGAGACGAATAACTGCTATTGTGATCACTGGTAAAGATTTCAGCATTTGCAACGCAACCACAGGAGCTGCATACATATTCACTAGAAACCATGTCGAAAATAACGGTGTCGCTGTTACACTGCTCGCAATAAGATACATTATTCATATCTTTTGAATTTTTTGTTGATGGCATTTGTTGTTCAGCGGGTTCCATTAGGACAACATCAAAGAGTCTTTTATTATCCATAGTTTTTCTAGAAATTAGAATTTTATATATTAAACTCTTTATATTAAGAAAATCTAAATATTAATTAAAAAATATAGAAGACTATAAGATAGATTTAAGGACAGTTGTATCTGACATATTCTAGATATTCTTCCGATGCGATTTTAATATATTTTCGTTTAAAATTTTATATGGCATCAGCATCTCGATAATGACAATCTAATAAGGATAAATCTTATATTATTCCGTCCATTACCGTACTCTATTATGCCAAAGGCAGGCTTCAAATCCATTACGGTAAGTGAAAATGTTTATAATAAATTTTTTGATGTTTACATAAGAAGTAAAAAAGAACTCGAATTAAAAGGTATTACAAGTTTTTCAGGTTATCTCACAAGTATGATGGAAGAAATGATAATAAAATATGAAGTATTTGCCAAACATGCTCCTTTTATCGAAAAAATTGCTATAGATCAAAATCGTGTAATTGTAAAAGACAATAAGCGAAATCGAATTGCGGAGATCTTATTAAAAAATGGAGAACTACAATGTCTTTTAGATGAAAGAGCAGATTGCGTTCATGTTGGTTTTGTATATTCATTACCTGAATTATACTCCTTAATCAGCAATAAAGGCATTAGAATGCCTCGATCTCTTTATTAGTCAAGCTTGTATTATTGTCTTTATGTATACAATGTATTAAATAGATTATTACTTCTCAAGCTATCTCTTCCTCTTTTCAGATTTTTGTATGATCTGCTGGTTTGGCTGTGAAAGATTCTGTAAAATTGATATCGAATTCGACTTCGCTAACGGCGTAAGTGCAGAAAGATGTCGATTAGTTGTTGATTTTGATATAGCCGATGTGTACATTAAAATGCAGAAATAGTTCCGATAAGGAGAGTGTTTGATCGATAACATAATTCATATACTTACTCCCTTTGTGAGGTGATAATACACTCTGCATTCAGAAAGAGCATGTCTCTAATAGAAACAATAATTTTTGAGCTTGTCTTTCGCTTGTGCAATATCCTACAAGCCTTATACACGATTAACTTTCATAACCACTTGCCCTTTGCTTTGATGGTGGAGGGAGTGGGATTCGAACCCACGAACCCCTAAGGGACGGGATGACTCATATGCAATCCCTTCTAAGTCAAAATTTCGCTTGAATCTTGAGTCCTGCGCGTTTGACCAGGCTTCGCTACCCCTCCATCATATATACGCGTTTTTTATTAACCTTATTTCATGTTTGCTGTTCAATTGAATAAAAATGTATTATATTCATGAGGAATTTCAGAAAGTTAAAGTAATTGTTTTGCTTTATAATTTCAATAAATAAAGTGTAACAAGATGATATGCCTAAACCAGAAACAGTTTCTAAATTGTGTATAAAATGTCATTCAAAAACCATTCATGAAATAAGAGAGAAGACTATTGCAGGAATAAAGCTAGTTTGTACCGATTGCGGTCAATCAATGACTGTGACGAATACCTAATCCAGAACCTTTATTATAACAAATAGCTGAAGTTCTAAGAGAAATGAATATCGGTGATCTAAAACCAGGAATGCGTGGGGTAAGCATTGAGGGAACGATAGATAGTCTTACTGAACCACGAACTGTGAATCTTAGAGCAGGAGGGACTGCCCAAGTCGCAGACGCTATTATTTCGGACGACACGGGAACTATAAAGCTCTCGTTATGGGATGATCAGATTAATATGGTAAAGCAAGGAGACCGGGTTTCTATTGAAAATGGATATACTCAGGCGTTTCGAGGAGAAAATAGCTTAAACATAGGAAGATACGGAAACTTAAAAAAGGTTTAATCCTACAATTTCTAATGTAATATGTAACAGGATATTCATGGCATAAGCGTCGGACAATTAATAACAGAATGCATATGATTACTAGGCTGGTATTTTCATCCTAATGCGGTTTTAGAATGAAGTATACATAGAAATAATGGTAAAATCCTTTTTGTTGAACAGTGATTGATCCTTTTGAAGGAAAATCTTCTACTTTCATTTATAATATGAGTACAGATTCGACCCCAGATGAGAAAAACAGCATTAGCTGATATATCCCATATTAGGGGACTTACCTTGTGAACCTGTCTGTTGACCTTCTAACGATCTGCCTGATCTTCCTGACATTTGTTGTTCTATAGTTTTGATTAACATTTCAGTATCTTTTGCTCTCTTCTCAAGTGTTGCCATATCTATCTTTATTCCAACTATTGAAAGCAAGGTCTCAAGAATAGATTTGGACGCCCTAGCGTCAACTACATATCCGGAGGTTTCTCCCAGCAGACATGTCCCTTTCATTCCACGGAGTTTCGCAATTCCAATGATAAGCCCATTCATTCCCATTATACTCCCAACATCCATTGTCGAAATATTTGTTTTATAGAATGTTTTAATGATATCTGCATCAGTAGCTGTTCCAAAGATTCGGGGTTTATCAACAAATACTCCTGTTATATATGCAGCCAATGTGAATATATGTTTTGTATTAAATCTTGCGGCTATATCCAAAATCTCCTCGGCTAGAACATATTCCGAATCTGGATCTACAGGCTGAGAATCTCCAGTTAACAAAAGTAGATTGATATCGCCATTCTTCGAATAAAAAATACTATTTTTCATCAGATCTGCTGTTCCATCCATTTTTATCAAAACCTGTGGTGGAAATGATGTCGAGTATATATCTGCAAGGTGTATTGCATTCAGCTCTTGAATTAAATGATCAACTGCTATCTTTCCAACATAACCGCTGCCTGGAAATCCGCAAACTAAATATGGAGAATGTATATCTGGCAAATCATTGGATGAATATATTACGTTAACACCAATTCTTGAAGGTGACACAAGAACTTATGGTAGTAATAGACTATAAAGTGTTCCCTGTTATAAACTCTGCAGACCAATAATAGCGTAGTAAATATAATAATAGCTAATGCAATCTTAAATGTAAGATACGCGCCACAAACAATTATCAGGTGTTTGTTTGAATGATTAAATATTAATTTCTGAAATTTGGGTCTTGTTATAGTTCAAAATACAATAAGGATTCAATTCGCTAGATATTTTAGCGCATCGTTCAAATATGCCATATGTCATAAACCGATAAAAACATGATTGCAGTTTCTACCTTAGGGTGAACAATATTTCTATCTGATAGTTCCACTCAGATTAAATGAAATGTGGGTTTAATTGTATCGTAAAAATGAAAAACCGCAGTCGTTATGAAGTAATTGCAGCAATTCTAAGATCAGCTAGTAAAGAAGAAACACGGACGAAAATAATGTACAAAGCTATGCTAAGCAACGACCAGTGTAAAATTTATCTTGATTCACTGCTTCAGAGTGGTCTTATCCAAGAGGTTAACATTGGAAATAAAATGGTTTACCGCATTACACATAAAGGTAACAAGTTTCTTTCCTACTATGATCAAATGAAAGAATTGTTGCCTGTAGGAATAGAAGAAAATATTGCGGAAGAGTATTATCATTTGAGTACTTAAACTAAACCATAGGCTCCAATTCAATTTTTGGATAACCAGACGAAGTATCATTTATCATTTCATAAAGAGGTGAATCTGTGCTTAATAATTGTAAAAATAAGCTGCCATTTATTATTCTTAATCTTATGTGAATATCACATAGATCATACAAACTCTCTTCTGTATTTTCTGAGTGTTGGGTAACAAAAAGAGATAGATCTACATTTTCCCTGATAAAAGGGAGGATCCCTTGAATTTGATCTTTTTTTTCGAAACTTTTCACTTTCTGATTTGTCTCTATTCCCGTTATGTTTAACAGAAGCTTGTTTGGATTCTCTTCTTTTACTTTCAATACTGAATGCTGAAAATATTCAAATCTTCTTTTGCTATTCCATTTTTGGTATGGAATGATGTGCTCAGAAAGAGAATGCTTAACCCTATTTGTAGGCCATAGAATTTTGACAAGTTCATATTTAGGGTCCGCATGTAAATACGATTTGAGGTAAGCAATCACCATGGCAGGTTCAAATATTCCCGCTGGTCCAAATAAAATTGGATTACACGTTCCAACAAAGTTATACATCATTTTGGCCAGGAAGGACATTGTAGTTCGTACATTCACATTGGCATCAGTCTCTATTAATACGATACTCCCCTTTTGGAAACCTCCTCCGAGTTCGGCATCTAATTTTAGGTATCCGCTGGTAATGTAGGTACCATTGTACAGTGGTGCAAGTTTTTGTTGTCTATTTTTAACGATCTTTGAATTGGCATTTATAATAAACTTTGTTGGCTGGAAAGGGTTACAACTTCGAAAAATGGCATTATTAAGCGTGTAAATATAGGACGGCCTGTTTATCCTCACTCCTCTTAATTTTGAAAGGAGAATTTCCCTTATTCTAATGTTATCATAAAAAATCTGTTTCAGTTCTACTATTCCATCGACAAGAAAATCAAGAGTTGTATCCGTCGGATCTTCACTTATAAATATCAGTTTGGCGCCCGCTCTTTCTCGCCATGTCTGCAACACTCGCTCATTATTCAGCCTAGCTTCTTTATCCATAAAAGATGCAATTGCATCCCAACTGTCAATAACGATTATTGGTGCTTTAACATCCATTAATTGATTCGTAATTCTTTCAAAAAATGATTCAGGTTCATCGAGACGTGCATCTTCAAAACTCGATAAGTTATACCCATTTTCTACAGACTCCGATATTCTGGATCCATCAACAAATTTGCTGAGCCATGGATAATAAATAAAAATTTGTCTGGGAGAAATCCTAGTAGATATATAAAAAAAATTACTTTTGATATTTAATACTCTTAAAATGGTAAGTGATAGTGTTGTTTTGCCTGTTCCTGCATAACCTTTGATAAGAAGGGAATATGTGTTATGTTTAATAAATTGCATTAGCTCAGAAGGAATAATGGCAGATTTCTTATGAGGATTCTCAATTAGCGCTGATTTTACCATGGATTCCAAATCCCATTATTAGGATAGTTAAAATGATAATGATAATGTAGGTTTCTTGATTTATTATAATACTGATATATGCCATTGCTTTCATGACTCGATGCATGAAGCATACGAAGATAACCCCAGAAAGTTAAAAGCAAGTATATTCTCTCTTAGTATAGAGGTAGAGTAAGGGGATTTAAGTTTTGATCCTTATCAATTATTTCCTATTCGCAAAATTGTGATGTTCAACTCCGTATGTGTCAAGAATTTTGCTATTATAGCCATGGATCAATCCCTTTTTGAAAACGAAGCGCATCAATTAATCCCTCTGCGTAACCAATACTTAAAACAGCGAGTTCATGTTTCCCTTGTCTTAGAAA